>JANXZA010000119.1 GCA_025355745.1 Rhizobacter sp.
GAACACGACCGCAAGAAGGCGTCGCGCGTCGGCGCCTGAGCGCCTCGTCGGCCAGATGCCGCCCGACGCCCACTTCAGCGCTTGAGACGAAGGGAACAGGCCTGTGTGCGAACTGCTGGCGTTGTCCACGTCCGAACCCGCGGCGCTGACGTTTTCGCTGCACACGCTGGCCTCGCATGGCAGTGCAGCCGGCGCGGCGCACGATGGCTGGGGTGTGGCCATCTATTCAAGGCGCCGATGTCGCACTGTTTCGCGAACCGTCGGCCGCTGCTGACAGCGACCTGGTCCGCTTTCTCGAATGCCATGGCCCGAGCACCAAGCTGGCCGTCTCGCACATTCGCCATGCCACCTGGGGCGAGGTGCAGTTCTCGAACCCCCAGCCCTTCATCCGCGAAGTCGGCGGGCGCACCCATGTGTTCGCGCACAACGGCTACCTGACAGGCATCGACACGAGTGAAATGTTCGCACCGGGCATCGACCGCCCGATCGGGCAGACCGATTCGGAGCGTGCGTTCTGCGCGCTGTTGCGGCGCCTGCGCCCCTTGTGTGATGCGGCAACGCCGCCCTCGCTCGATGCCCGCATGACGCTGCTGACGGCCTTCGCAGCTGACTTGCGAAAGCTCGGCGCGGCCAACTTCCTCTACGCTGATGGTGATGTCGTCTTCGCCCACGGCCACCGCCGCATGACCGGCCCGGGTGGTCAGGTCGAGCCGCCCGGGTTGTGGGCGTTGCAACGACCGTACGCGCCCGCCGATCCGGCGCCCGATCGCCATGCCGGCGTCTCGCTGGAGCATGAGGACAACGCTGCCGTGTTCATCGCCAGCGTGCCGCTCACCGACGAGGCATGGCGGCCGTTGCAGGAAGGCGAACTGATGGCCGTGCGCGACGGCAAGGTGATCGCGACGCGGGTCGCCGCGCCGCGCGACAGCGAGAGTTGACAGCGCCCCAAGGACGCCGCCCTGCGGCGCCCGTCCCCCGCAGGGACTTGAGTCAAGTGGCAAAGCCACATTGACCCAAGAGGGCGCGCCCAGCGCCAAGCCGATGCGGCCCTCGAATCCGGGCTGCGCCGCAGGGTGGGCCGCCGTGCCGCGCCTCAGCGCCGCCGCCCGCCGCCCAGAATGCTCCCCAGCACGCCGCGAATGATCTCGCGCCCAACGCTCGATCCCATCGTGCGCACGGCCGAACGCGCCGCCGCTTCGGCCAGGCCCTCGTGCTTGCCGCCGCGCGGGCCGGTGCTGCCGAAGAGCACGTCCTTGATGCCGCCGAACAGTCCCCCACCCGCATCGGAAGTAGCGCCTGCCGGCCCGGGAAGGCCGGTTGCAGGCGCTGTCGATGCGCCGCCAGGTGGCAGGCCGCCACTGCCGCCCGGCGCGGCCTGCGGGCTCGCCGCGCGGCCCTTCAGCTTCTCGTAAGCCGAGTCGCGGTCCACGGCTTTCTCGTACACCCCTGCCACCAGCGAGCCGGCGATCAGCGTGTTGCGTTGCTCCGGCGTGATCGGCCCGATCTGGCTGCCGGGCGGGATCACGAAGACACGCTGCGTGATGCTCGGCCGGCCCTTCTCGTCGAGCAGGCTGACCAGCGCCTCGCCGACCGCCAGTTCGGTGATCGCGGTCTCGATGTCCAGCCCCGGGTTCGCGCGCATCGTGCTCGCCGCCGCTTTCACCGCCTTCTGGTCGCGCGGCGTGAAGGCGCGCAGTGCGTGTTGCACGCGGTTGCCGAGTTGCGCCAGCACGGTGTCGGGAATGTCGAGCGGGTTCTGCGTCACGAAGTACACGCCCACGCCCTTGCTGCGCACCAGCCGCACGACGAGTTCGATGCGCTCGACGAGTGCTTTCGGCGCCTCGTTGAACAGCAGATGGGCCTCGTCGAAGAAGAACACCAGCTTCGGCTGATCGAGGTCGCCCACTTCCGGCAGTTGCTCGAACAGCTCGCTCAGCATCCACAGCAGAAAGGTCGCGTACAGGCGCGGGCTGTTCATCAACTGGTCGGCGGCGAGGATGTTGACGACGCCCCGTGCTTGCCCGTTCACATCGACCGTCTGCATGAAGTCGGCGATGTTGAGCATCGGCTCGCCGAAGAAGCGGTCGCCGCCCTGCGCGTCGATCTGCAGGATGCCGCGCTGGATCGCGCCGATGCTGGCGGCGCTGACGTTGCCGTATTCGGTCGTGAACTGGCTTGCGTTGTCGCCCACGTACTGCAGCATCGCGCGCAGGTCTTTCAGGTCGAGCAGGAGCAGGCCGTTGTCGTCGGCGATCTTGAAGACGAGCTGCATCACGCCTTGCTGGGTTTCGTTCAGCGCCAGCATGCGCGAGAGCAACAGCGGCCCCATGTCGCTGACGGTGGCACGCACCGGGTGGCCCTGGGCCTTGCTCGCGGTGGCATAAACATCCCACAAGGTGGCGGGGCAGGCGAGCGACGGGCTCGGTTCGATGCCGCGTTCTTTCAACACGGCGGCGAGCTTGTCGCTGATCCGGCCGGGCTGGGTGATGCCGGTCAGGTCGCCCTTCACATCGGCCATGAACACCGGCACGCCGAGGCGGCTGAAGTTCTCGGCCAGCGTCTGCAAGGTGATGGTCTTGCCGGTGCCGGTGGCGCCGGTGATCAGGCCGTGGCGGTTCGCCAGCGCGGGCAGCAGAACGCATTCGACGCTGTCGTGTCGGGCAATGAGAATCGGCTCGGCCATCAAGTGCTCCGGTCGGGCCGCGCGGCCCACGTAAAATTGCAGTCTATCCAACTATCAGCGCTGCGCCGCAAGCTTGCGAGCGGCATCAAGGGAGCCTCATGGCCGGTCATTCCAAGTGGGCGAACATCCAGCATCGCAAAGGCCGGCAGGACGAAAAGCGCGGCAAGGTCTGGACCCGCGTGATCCGTGAAATCACCGTCGCCGCGCGCCAGGGCGGGGCCGACCTGGCGATGAACCCGCGGCTGCGCCTGGCGGTCGACAAGGCGAAGGCCGTGAACATGCCGGCCGACACGGTGAAGAAGAACATCGACAAGGCCACCGGCAACCTCGAAGGCGTGAGCTACGAGGAGATTCGCTACGAGGGCTACGGCATCGGCGGCGCCGCGATCATCGTCGACTGCATGACCGACAACCGGGTGCGCACCGTGGCCGAAGTGCGCCACGCCTTCAGCAAGTACGGCGGCAACATGGGCACCGAAGGCTCGGTGGCGTTCCAGTTCAAGCACTGCGGCCAGTTCGTGTTCGCGCCCGGCACCAACGAGGACAAGGTCATGGAAGTGGCGCTCGACGCCGGCGCCGACGATGTGCTGACCGATGCCGATGGCGCCATCGAAGTGCTGTGCGCGGTGCCGCAGTTCGAGGCCGTGCAGGCGGCGCTCGAAGCGGCCGGTTTGAAGGCCGAAATCGCCGAGGTGACGATGCGGGCCGAGAACACCATCGAACTCGCCGGCGACGACGCGCAGCGGATGCAGAAGCTGCTCGACATCATCGAAGACCTTGACGACGTTCAAGACCTGTTCCACAACGCCGAGATCGCCGCATGACGGTGCTGCAATTCGGCGGGGCTTGGCGATGAAGGTTTTGGTCATCGGCAACGGTGGGCGCGAACACGCGCTGGCCTGGAAGCTGGCGCAATCGCCCAAGGTGAAGAGCGTGTTCGTCGCGCCCGGCAACGGCGGCACGGCGGCCGACCCTCGGCTGCGCAACATCGCAATCACTGACTTCGCGGCGCTGGCCGACTTTGCGCAAGCCGAGAAGGTCGCGCTGACCGTCGTCGGCCCGGAGTCTCCGCTCGCCGGCGGCATCGTCGATGTGTTCCGGGCCCGCAGCCTGCGGGTGTTCGGACCGACGCGGGCCGCCGCGCAGCTCGAGAGCTCGAAGGCCTTCGCGAAGGCCTTCATGCAGCGCCACCAAATTCCGACCGCCGCTTTCGCGGTCTTCACCGACGCGCTGGCTGCGCACGCCCACGTGGACCAGAGCGGCGCACCCATCGTCATCAAGGCCGATGGCCTGGCCGCCGGCAAGGGCGTGGTGGTGGCGACCACGCTGGCGCAGGCCCACGAGGCGATCGACTGGATGCTGGGCACCGACGACTCACGGCTTGCCGTGCAGACCCACGACGGCCAGGCGCGCGTCGTGATCGAGCAGTTCCTCGAAGGCGAGGAGGCCAGCTTCATCGTGATGTGCGACGGCAGAAATGTGCTGTCGCTCGCCACCAGCCAGGACCACAAGCGCCTGCTCGACGCCGACGCCGGCCCGAATACCGGCGGCATGGGTGCCTACTCGCCGGCGCCGGTGGTCACGCCGAACGTGCACGCGAAGGTGATGCAGGAAATCATCCTGCCCACCATCGCCGGCATGGCCAAGGACGGCATCACCTACACCGGCTTTCTGTATGCCGGCCTGATGATCGATGCGCAAGGCCAGCCGCGCACGGTCGAGTTCAACTGCCGGCTCGGCGACCCGGAAACCCAGCCGATCCTGATGCGCCTGAAAAGCGACCTGTTCGAGGTGCTGATGCATGCCACCGACGGCACGCTGGACCAGGTCGATCTGGAGTGGGACCGGCGCGCGGCGCTGGGGGTCGTGATGGCGGCGAGCGGGTACCCGACGAGCCCGCGCTCGGGCGACGCGATCACTGGTTTGCCGGGCGAGATGGCCGATGCGTGCGTGTTCCATGCCGGTACTGTGGCCGGGCCCAGCGTTCCGCTCACGTCGGGTGGGCGGGTGCTCTGCGTGACGGCGCTCGGCGACTCGGTCAAGCTCGCACAGCAGCGTGCCTACGACGTGCTGCGCGGCATCCACTTCGACGGCGCGCAGTACCGGCGCGACATCGGGTTTCGGGCGATCCGCCGGTGATGTGATGTTGCTTGTTCACGCTGGCGCAAACCGATGAGTACCCATTCCGTCCGCAGCTACCTCCTCGCCCTCCAGGACCGCATCGTCGCCGCCCTCGAAGCCGAAGACGGCCATCCGTTCATCACCGATGAATGGCAGCGCGAACCCGGTGGCAAGCTCGAAGGCATGGGCCGCTCGCGCCTGCTTGAAGAAGGCAACCTGCTCGAACGCGGCGGCTGCAGCTTCTCGCACGTCAAGGGCAAGGCCCTGCCGCCCTCGGCCACGCAGCACCGCGCCGACCTGGCCGGCGCACCGTTCGAGGCGATGGGCGTGTCCCTCGTCTTCCACCCGCGCAACCCGTATGTGCCGACCGTCCACATGAACGTGCGCATGCTCGCGGCGCTGCCCGAGGGCCGCGAGCCGGTCACCTGGTTCGGCGGCGGCATGGACCTGACGCCGTACTACGGCTTCGAGGCCGACGCCGCACACTTTCACCGCACGAATCGCGACGCGCTCGCGCCCTTCGGTGCCGACAAATACCCGCGCTTCAAGCAATGGTGCGACGAGTACTTCTTCCTGAAGCACCGCGACGAGCCGCGCGGCATCGGCGGCGTGTTCTTCGACGACTTTGCCGAGCTGGGTTTCGACGACAGCTTCGCGATGCTGCGCGCGGTCGGCGATGCCTTCCTGCCCGCCTACCTGCCGATCCTGCAGCGCCGCAATGTATTGCCCTTCGGCGAACGCGAACGCGACTTCCAGGCTTATCGGCGCGGCCGCTATGTCGAGTTCAACCTCGTCTTCGACCGCGGCACCTTGTTCGGTCTGCAGTCGGGCGGGCGCACCGAAAGCATCCTGATGTCGATGCCGCCGATCGTGAAATGGCGCTACGACTGGAAGCCCGCGCCGGGCACCGAAGAAGCGCGGCTCTACACCGACTTCCTGCGCCCGCGCGACTGGGCCGACTGGGTTGCCGCTTGAGCCCTGCTGCGCCCCGCGTGGGCATCTTCGGCGGCAGCTTCGACCCGGTGCACAACGCCCATGTCGCGCTGGCCCGGCTGGCGCTCGATGAGTTGCAGCTCGATGAGTTGCGCTGGGTGCCCGCCGGCCAGGCGTGGCAGAAGGCCCGGCCATTGACCGATGCCACGCACCGCGAGGCGATGCTGCGGCTGGCGATTGCGGGCGAGCCGCGCTTCAGCGTGTCGCGCATCGAGCTCGATCGCGCCGGTGCCAGCTTCACGCTCGACACGGTGCGCGAGATGCAG
>JANXZA010000148.1 GCA_025355745.1 Rhizobacter sp.
GAAGCGCTGTCGCGCACCATCGACCACCGCGAAATCTTCCACGACGAAATGCTCGCGCTGATGCGCCGCATCATGAGCGGCGAGATGTCGCCGGTGATGATGGCGTCGCTGTTGATCGGCCTGCGCGTGAAGAAGGAAACCATCGGCGAGATCACCGCCGCCGCGCAGGTGATGCGCGAGTTCTCGACCAAGGTCGAGGTGGCTGATCGCACCCATCTGGTGGACATCGTCGGCACCGGCGGCGATGGCTCACACACCTTCAACATTTCCACCTGCAGCATGTTCGTGGCCGCCGCGGCGGGTGCGCGCGTCAGCAAGCACGGCAACCGCAGCGTCAGCAGCAAGTCGGGCAGCGCCGATGTGCTGGAAGCGCTGGGCGTGCCGCTCACGCTCGCGCCGCAGGCCATCTCGACCTGCATCGACGACACCGGCATCGGCTTCATGTTCGCGCCGAACCACCACCCGGCGATGAAGAACGTGGCGCCGGTGCGGCGTGAACTCGGCGTGCGCACGATCTTCAACATCCTCGGCCCGCTGACCAATCCGGCCGATGCGCCGAACATCCTGATGGGCGTGTTCCACCCCGACCTGGTCGGCATTCAGGTGCGGGCCTTGCAGCGCCTGGGCGCCGAGCATGCGGTGGTGGTCTACGGCCGCGACGGCATGGATGAAGTCTCGCTCGGTGCGGCGACGCTGGTGGGCGAATACAAGGACGGCGGTATCCGCGAGTACGAGATTCACCCGGAAGATTTCGGCCTGACGATGGCGAGCAACCGGGCCCTGAAGGTCGAGACGCCGGAGCAGTCGAAGGCGCTGGTGCTGGCGGTGCTGGAGAACGTGGCCGGCCCGGCGCGCGATATCGTGATGCTGAATGCCGGCGTCGCGCTGTATGCGGCCAACGTCGCCGCGACGATGGTCGATGGCGTGGCCCTGGCCCGCGAGGCGCTCGCCTCGGGCCGGGCGCTGGCGAAGCTGCACCAGTTCGTCGCGCGGGCGAAGGCGTTGGCGGTGGCGGTGGCATGAGCGACATCCTCGACCAGATCGTTGCCGTCAAGCGAGACGAGATTTCGTTGGCGCGGCGGCGGCGCGACCTGGCCTCGTTGCGCCGCGATGCCGAATCGCTCGGCGGGCAGCGCGACTTCGCCGCCGGCCTGCGCCGCAAGATCGCTGGAGGCGCGGCGGCGGTGATCGCCGAGGTCAAGAAGGCCAGCCCGAGCAAGGGCGTGTTGCGCGAGAAGTTCGTGCCGCAACAGATTGCCGAGAGCTACGAGCGGCACGGTGCGGCGGCGTTGAGCGTGCTCACCGATGCGCAGTTTTTTCAAGGCTGCGCGGCCTTCCTGAAGCAGGCGCGTGCGGCCTGCACACTGCCGGTGCTGCGCAAGGATTTCATGGTCGACGCCTATCAGGTCTTCGAGGCCCGCGAGATGGGCGCCGACTGCATCCTGCTGATCGCAGCCGTCCTCGATGACGCGCAGATGATCGACCTGGAAGCGCAGGCGCACGCGCTGCACATGGCGGTGCTGGTGGAAGTGCACGACGCAGCGGAACTCGACCGCGCGCTGCGCCTGAGAACGCCGCTGGTCGGCATCAACAACCGCAACCTGCGCAGCTTCGAGGTCACGTTGCAGACCACGCTCGACCTGATGAAGAACGTGCCTGCGGAGCGGCTGCTCATCACCGAGAGCGGCATCCTCGGGCGCGATGATGTGCAGCGGATGCGCGACGCGCAGGTCCATGCCTTTCTCGTCGGCGAGGCGTTCATGCGCGCGCCTGATCCTGGCCTGGCGTTGGCCGAACTGTTCGGTTGAGCGTGGCGCAGGGCGCGCTGTTCGGCGAGGCGGCGCAGGCCGAAAGTGCCGGCGCTGCCGACAACCGGTTGCGCGAGCCCTTGGCTCACCGGTTCGCGCGCGTCCCTGCTGCATGGCAGTCGGTGACCGAGCCATTCATCGACAGCAATGAAGGCCGCGCGCTCGCGGCGTTCGTCGATCAACGCGTGAGCGATGGCGCGGCGGTGTACCCCGACCAGGTCTTGCGCGCCCTTGAGTTCACGTCTCCGGACGCGGTGCGCGTCGTCATCCTCGGCCAGGATCCGTACCACGGGCCGGGGCAGGCGCAGGGCCTGGCGTTTTCAGTCGCGCCGGGTCAGAAGAAGTTGCCGCCGAGCCTGCGCAGCATCCTGAAGGAGGTCGCGGATGACACCGGCGCGCCCTCGGCCTGCCGCAACGACCTGAGCCCCTGGGCCCGGCAGGGCGTGCTGCTGCTCAACAGCATCCTGACGGTCGAAGAAGGCAGGCCGCAAAGCCACGCCGGACGCGGCTGGGAGGCGCTGACCGACGCCTTGCTGGCGCGCGTCGCAGCGCAGGCCGAGCCGGTGGTGTTCATGCTCTGGGGCGCGGCGGCGCAGCGCAAGCGGGCGTTGGTCGAGCGGGCGGGCTTGGCGCCGCATTTCGTGCTCGTGGCCAACCACCCGTCGCCGCTGTCGGCCCGCCGGCTGCCCTTGCCCTTCATCGGCTGCCGGCATTTCAGCCAGGCAAGCGCGTTCCTTGCGGCGCGGCGGGCGGGGCAGGCGATTCGTTGGTAGCCGCATCGCGTTCACGACATGCGCGACCTTCACCTTGTGTCGCTGCAACTCGACATGGCCGGCAACTCAATGCCCGCCCTGCAAACTATTCACTTTCGCAGTCGTCCACTTCGACCTGCGCCTGCCCCTTTGCCATCGGTGGCTTCTTCGGTTTTGTCACCTTCCCCTCCTCAAAAAAAGTTCGCAATGAGGTCGTGAAGGCCGACGCGGGAATCGGGTTCTGGCCGAGCTTTGCGGTGAACTTGCGGCCCGGATGAATTACGTCCCACGGCGATGTGTACTGGTCCTTGCGCCGCGTGCCAGGATCTTTGTTGCCGAAGCCATCGATGACCAAGTTCCAGACTGGCTTGAAATGCTCGATCAGCATGTTCTCGCCGAGCTGTATCCAGATGTCGTCCACCATCAGGGCTTGATAGAAGAAGTCCTGCGGCCTCAGGCCTCAGGCCTCTGCCATCGCTCACGGATGCGAGATGCTGGCCAAGCCGGTCGCGCAACGCCGTGCCTTTCGCTGCCGCGTCTTCACTCACACCGCCCTTGCGACCGCCTTTCGGAATAGCCTTGCCGATGTAGAGCGGCTGCTTGAACTCGCCGCCAAGATTTCTTGCGGCGATTGGCGCGTACATGGGCAGACTGCCAACGTAGTAGATGACATAGACCCCCGCGCCCACAAGGTGAGACGTTTTGGAAAGTGGCTTCACCTCGGACCTGAGAATGGCGCCTACGATGCTCTCGGCGAGATGCGCCTTTTCAAGCGGGTTGTACGGTCTTGTCGGCACTCGGTTCCTTCCCGCTTCCTCGTCGTGAAGGGGATTATTGAGTCAGCCGAGGGAAACGTCGAATCGGCGTCAGGCGGCTCGCCTGTCCTCCCGTGCATCGATGTGTTTCAGCGTAGCGACCACGGACGTTGCGACGGTCTGGCCCAATCGCACCGGCACTGCATTTCCGAGTTGACGCATGGTTTCTGACCAGGAGCCGGGGAAGATGAAGTCGTCTGGGAAGGTTTGCAGTCGCGCGGCTTCACGGGCTGTGAAGTAGCGCACCGAGCCGTCCGGCCTGGCGAGCATGTTCTCACCACCTGGCACACCGTGATCACCCGCTTTCAGCGTCTTGGCCGGAAGGTCTATCGGGCTGCCCGTGTGACCGGGATAGCTGCGTGCCCCGGGGTTGAAAACATGATTGGGAATGCCGTGACACCGGCTGTCCTCGGGGTCGGGCAGGTCTGCGATGGCATCGCGCACAGTCACCCATGGCGCCGCATCAAACAACGGCATGTCGCGCAATCTGTCTGCGCGGTCACGCAATTTGGCCGAAAGCGAAGGGCGGTTGCGTTCAGCCACCTTGTGGCGATCCCAATAGGCGCCCGTTACCCATTGGTCACTGACGAGTGCGCTCTCGGTGCAAGTTGGCTCCGGGAAGCTCCATCGCGCATCGAGGTCAGAGCGGAAACCCACAAAAAACACACGTTCGCGCTTCTGAGGGACGCCATAGTCGGCGGCATTCAGCAGGCGGTGAATCAGGTTGTAGGTCGGGCGAGCGTGTGTGGAAGTGTGGTGGCGCTCTAGTCGCGCGCGGTGCTCGTCCCATGTCTCTCGCGAATTGCGGACGACTTCAGGGTGCGACAGCTGGAGCTGGATGTACTCGAAATATGTCGAGAAGGTTTCGCGCATCAACCCCTTCACGTTTTCGAAAATAAAGGCTTTCGGTCGCAGCTCGCGCACGGCGCGTACCGCCTCGGGGAACATGTCACGTTCATCCATGTTGCCGCGCGCTTTGCCACCCATCGAGAAAGGCTGGCACGGCGGTCCGCCGGACACCACCACGATCTCGCCACGGACCTGGTTGTAGTCGAACGAGCGCGCATCGCCCTCAAAGAGCGGCCACGCATCGACCCCCTGTGCGTGCAGGCGCTGGTTGTGGCGGAATGTCTCGCAGGAATCATGGTCCCATTCGACGACGGCTGCGTGGCGAAAGCCTGCGCGCGACATGCCCATCGCCAGACCTCCGGCACCTGCAAACAGTTCAACGCTGCGCATTTCGGAGTACACCGTCCATTGGGCGTTCTGCTTGCGAGTGCGGGCCTGAATCACCATTCGCACGGGTGCGCAGTCGGGCGCGGCACATGTTCATGACCCGGCGCGAGGAAACAGCGGGTATTGATCGGCGATGTATTTGACAGTTGCTTCGCGCACCACCCAAGCAATGGAAACTCGCTTCTCTTTGGAAAGGCGCTCCAGCTCCGCATAAGTCTCTGGAGGGAACGTCACCGATTGCCTTGGTGCCTTGGCCGAAGTTGTAGCGGTCGCAGGTTTGTGCCGTTTCGTCACTACAAGTCCTCCCGTGCTTGGTCACATTGCCGTGCACCACTTTACACCGCTTCGGTGCATGGGCCTCAGTAAAGTCTGTCGCCGTGTCAAAGGCAGGTCGAACCTGCGCGCAGCTTCAGACCAACGATCCGATTCGAGTGGCGGCGTATGGACGCGAATCCTGGCAAGTGAAGGCCGACGCCTCAGAATGAGGCGCCAGTCACTCTGCTATAGTCTTGGGTTCGTCTTGGAGGGGTGGCCGAGTGGTTAATGGCAGCAGACTGTAAATCTGCCCTCTAACGAGTACGCTGGTTCGAATCCAGCCTCCTCCACCAGGGCGAATGTATTTTGTTGCTGCTTTTCCCGCCGGCTTCAGTCGTCTTTTAACAGCGGCGTCAGGGTCCGATGGGAGGTTCCGGGCGGGAGTAGTTCAATGGTAGAACCCTAGCCTTCCAAGCTAATGACGCGGGTTCGATTCCCGTCTCCCGCTCCAGTGTCGTGGCATGTTCGATTCGATGAAGTTGCCGTCAATACAGGCTTGGCCACCGTGGTTGCCAAGCCTGTATTGACCTTGACAGAAGCCCATGTGGCTCAGTGGTAGAGCACTCCCTTGGTAAGGGAGAGGTCGCGCGTTCGATCCGCGCCATGGGCACCAATCGCAAACGAGACGGCGGGTCGGTTTTCCGAACCGCTCTCTTCGAGGAGAAACTGAAATGGCAAAAGGCAAATTTGAACGCAAGAAGCCGCACGTCAACGTCGGCACGATTGGTCACGTCGACCACGGCAAGACCACCCTGACTGCGGCCATCACCACCGTGCTGGCCGCCAAGTTCGGCGGCGAAGCCAAGGCCTACGACCAGATCGACGCGGCGCCTGAAGAAAAGGCTCGCGGCATCACCATCAACACTGCCCACGTCGAGTACGAGACCGCCAATCGGCACTACGCCCACGTCGACTGCCCCGGCCACGCCGAC
>JANXZA010000155.1 GCA_025355745.1 Rhizobacter sp.
CGCAGGCCCTGCCCTTCGCAGCCGGCGCAGCGGCCGTCGCCGGTGTTGAAGCTGAAGCGGGCCGGGGCGTAGCCGCGGGCGCGCGCTTCGAGCGTGTCGGCGAAAAGCTTGCGGATCGTGTCCCAGAAGCCGATGTAGGTGGCCGGGCAGGAGCGCGGCGTCTTGCCGATCGGCGTCTGGTCGACTTCGAGCACGCGGTCGATGAAGCCCCAGCCTTCGATGTTCTCGCAGCCCTGCCAGTTCGGCTTGCCGCCGCGGATGTTGATGAACTGCAGGTTGGCGAGCAGCACGTCGCGGGCGAGGGTTGATTTGCCCGAGCCACTGACGCCGGTGACGGCGACGAGGCGCTTCAGCGGGATGTCGAGGGAGATGCTGCGCAGGTTGGGGAGGGAGGCGGACTGGATGCTGAGGGGGCCGTGTTGTTGGCGGTGCATGTGGGGGGTGGAGGTGGGGGGCTCGCTGGGCTTGTCGGCCCTCACTTGCAGTGCGCGTTCCGGCTCGCAGGCCGGAACCGCTGCGCGGGCTCGCGGCATGCCGCTCGAAAGCCCCGCTACGCCCCCCGCCCTCTCCCCAGAAGGGCGAGGGAGTAATACAGCCCGGCGCGGTTGTAGGGGGTGAACGAGCGGGTTGGCGAGGAAGCGGCCGGTGACCGACTCGGGGTTGCGGGCCAGGTCGGCAGCGCTGCCTTCGGCGACCAGGTTGCCGCCGCGCTTGCCGGCGCCGGGGCCGATGTCGATGATGTGTTCGGCGCGGCGGATGGTGTCTTCGTCGTGTTCGACGACGACCAGCGTGTTGCCCTTGTCGCTCAAGGTTTGCAGCGCGTTCAGCAGCACCTGGTTGTCGCGCGGGTGCAGGCCGATGGTGGGTTCGTCGAGCACGTAGCACACGCCTTGCAGGTTGCTGCCGAGCTGCGCCGCGAGGCGGATGCGCTGCGCTTCGCCGCCGCTCAGCGTGGGCGCGGCGCGGTCGAGCGTCAGGTAGCCGAGCCCCACTTCGCCGAGGAATTCGAGGCGGCTCCTGATCTCGCTGATGACATCGCGTGCGATCTCGCTTTCTCTTTCATTCAGGCGCCCGGTGAGCTTCAATGAATCGACCCAGCGCAGCGCATCCGCCACCGACCACTGCGCGATCGCGGCGATCGAATGCGCGTCAAAGGTGACAAGGCGCGAAGCCGGGTTCAGGCGCGTGCCGTGGCAGTCCGGGCAAGGTTCGTCGACGATGCCCTCGACCTCCTGCTCCTCGGACGGGAAGCTCTGTTCCTGGCCGCGGTTGTCATCGTCGCGCACCGAATCGTCGTAGGCCTTGCGCTGTTCGCGCGTCAACGCCAGGCCGGTACCGACGCAGGTCGTGCACCAGCCGTGCTTGCTGTTGTAGCTGAACATGCGCGGGTCGAGCTCGGCGTAGCTGGTGCCGCAGCTCGGGCAGGCGCGCTTTGTCGAGAACACCTTGACGCTGCCGATGTGCGCGGTAGAAGCCTCGGTGAGCATCGCGCCCTGCAGGCCGTCGAGCGGGCTGAGCAAATGCATCACGCCCTTGCCGACTTCGAGCGCACGCGCCAGCATCGCGCGCAGTTCGGCTTCGTGGTCGGCGCTGACGACGATGTCGCCAACCGGCAGTTCGAGCGTGTGCTCCTTGAAGCGGTCGAGGCGCGGCCACGGGTCGGTCTTGATGAACTCGCCATCGACGCGAAGGTGCGTGTGGCCCCGGCCCTTGGCCCACTTCGCCAGGTCGGTGTAGACGCCCTTGCGGTTCACGACCAGTGGTGCGAGCAGGCCGACGTGTTCGCCTTTGTGATCGCGGAGCAACTGCGCGGCAATGCTCTCGGCGCTTTGCGGCTTGACCGGCGAGCCGTCTTTCACGCAATGCTGCAGGCCGAGCTTGACGTAGAGCAGACGCAGGAAGTGCCAGACTTCGGTGGTGGTCGCGACCGTGCTCTTGCGCCCACCGCGCGACAGGCGCTGTTCGATGGCCACCGTCGGCGGGATGCCGTAGACCGCATCGACCTCGGGCCGGCCTGCGGGTTGCACGATGCTGCGCGCATAGGCGTTCAACGATTCGAGGTAGCGGCGCTGGCCTTCGTTGAACAGGATGTCGAAGGCGAGCGTGCTCTTGCCGGAACCGGACACGCCGGTGACGACGGTGAACTTGCCGCGCGGGATGCTGACATCGAGCGACTTGAGGTTGTGCTCGCGGGCGTTGATGATCTGGATCGATCCCTCGGTGTTGGCTCCCTCTACCGCAGGCGGGGGAGGGGGCCAGAGGGAGGAGCGCTCGCGGACTTCGTGGGTGAGGCCCATCGACACGTCGTAGTCGGCCAGCGCCTTGCCGGTGTGCGAGGTCGGGTGGCGCTTCACGTCTTCCGGCGTGCCGGTGCACACCACCCGGCCGCCCGCTTCGCCGCCCTCCGGCCCCAGATCGATCAACCAGTCGGATGCGCGGATCACATCCAGGTTGTGCTCGATCACGATCAGCGAATGGCCGGCATCGAGCAGCTTGCGGAACGCCCGCATCAGCTTCGCGATGTCGTCGAAGTGCAGGCCGGTGGTCGGCTCGTCGAACAGGTAGAGCGTGCCCTTGCGCGCCACCGGCTGGCGGCTCGCGGTGGCGCTCTGCGTGGCCTCGGCCAGAAAGCCGGCGAGCTTCAGCCGCTGCGCCTCACCGCCCGAAAGCGTCGGCACCGGCTGGCCGAGCTTGACGTACTCCAGGCCGACATCGACGATCGGCTGCAACACACGCAGCACCTCGCGGTCGGCGCGGAACAGCTGCACCGCTTCACTGACCGTCAGCTCCAGCACATCGGCAATGCTCAGGTCGCGGATCACGTCACCGGGCAGGCGCCGGTCGATCTTCACGTCGAGGATTTCGGCGCGGTAGCGGCGCCCATCGCAGTCCGGGCAGCGCAGGTACACATCGCTGAGGAACTGCATCTCGACATGCTCGAAGCCCGAGCCGCCGCAGGTCGGGCAGCGGCCGTTGCCGGCGTTGAAGCTG
>JANXZA010000174.1 GCA_025355745.1 Rhizobacter sp.
GGCGCCGGCGCCGCCTTCGAGCGCGGCCACGCGTTCCTCGAACACCGCATTGGTCGGGTTCGAGATGCGGCTGTAGACATGGCCCGAGCGCTCCATGTTGAACAGCGACGCCGCATGTTCGCTGCTCTCGAACACGAACGAGGTGCTCAGGTGGATGGGCACGGCGCGCGCTCCGGTGGCCGGGTCGGGCGTGGCGCCGGCGTGCAGCGCCAGCGTGTCGAAACCAGGGTCTGAGCTGCCGGGCATATCGCCTCCTGGGCGGGTGGTGCGGGGTGGCGCGGGTGAGTCGGTCGGGCCGGCGCACGGCGGCGCGGGTGCGAGGGATCGGCGGGCGGTCGACGGACGATCAGCGTGTGTCTCGGGGCCGGATTGTGGGCTATATTGGTCCTTCGACATCTGCTGGAGAACGCCATGAAAGTCAGCGATATTCTTCGCGTCAAGGGCGGCACGCTGTTCACTTCTTCGCCCGACCAGTTGCTGTCGGAAGCGGTGACGACCATGTCCGAGCGCGACATCGGCTCGCTGGTCGTGATGGACCATGGCGACCTCACCGGCATGCTGACCTTTCGCGAGGTGATCATGGCGGTGGTGAAGAATGGCGGCTCGCTCGGCAAGACGCAGGTGCGCAGCGTGATGGACGACCACCCGCTGACCTGCACGCCCGAGACCGAAATCGACGAGGTGCGGCGCATGATGCTCGGCCGCCATGCGCGCTACATGCCGGTGATGAGCCTGCGCACCCTGATGGGCGTGATCTCGTTCTACGATGTGGCGAAGGCGGTGGTCGACGGGCAGGACTTCGAGAACCGCATGCTCAAGGCCTACATCCGCGACTGGCCGGTCGAAGAGCCGCGCGACGAGCAGACTTCGTAGCCCGGCAGAAGCCCGAACCTGCGCAAAGCGTCCTCAATACGCGGGACGCAGCAGGTTGCGGACACGCTCTCCTAGGGATGTTCGCGTCGCCTTGCGGCGCGGAGCATCCGCCGTCGCACTGCGCTCGGCGATGCGACGACAACACCCTCAGGAG
Organism: Rhizobacter sp.; assembly: GCA_025355745.1. Lineage (GTDB taxonomy): Bacteria > Pseudomonadota > Gammaproteobacteria > Burkholderiales > Burkholderiaceae_C > LMDS01. Next base: position 1,028 of record JANXZA010000174.1, read on the forward strand.
ACGCTTCCATGGCCAGTCACGGTTCCACCAGTTCGCACGACTTCATTCCGCCCCGCTCGCGCTACTACGACTCCGGCAAATTCGGCCGCCTGTTCGGCTCGCTGCCGCCGTTCGCCAGCGACAACCCCGGAGTTCGCGCGGCACTGCTCGAACTCGGCAAGCCCGGCGGTGTGATGGACGCGAAAGACAAGCTCGACGCCACGCCCCAGGCGCTGATCACCGACCCGTCGCTGAACCTGGGCAACGTGAACAACCCGCGCATGACGGCGGGCATGACCTTCCTCGGCCAGTTCATCGACCACGACATGACGCTGGATGTCACGTCCAGTCTGGAGCGCCAGGCCGACCCGGAGCAGATCGATAATTTCCGCACGCCCACGCTTGCGCTCGACAACGTCTACGGCAGCGGCCCCGACGCCTCGCCGCACCTTTACCAGCGCGCCAACCCGACCAAGTTCCTGATCGAAAGCGGCGGCATTAAGGACGATCTGCCGCGCAACTCCGAGGGCATCGCCATCATCGGCGACCCGCGCAACGACGAGAACCTCATCGTCTCGCAACTCCAGCTCGCGTTCCTCAAGTTCCACAACGCCGTGGTCGACCGCATCGCCTCGCCGAGCCTGCGTGGCGCCGAGCTGTTCTGCGAAGCGCAGCGTCTGGTGCGCTGGCATTACCAGTGGATCGTGCTGCACGAGTTCCTGCCGCTGACGTGTGGCGAGGCGATGGTGGCTGATGTGCTGGAGCATGGCCGCAAGTTCTACAAGTGGAAGAACGAGCCCTACATTCCGGTCGAGTTTTCGGTTGCGGCCTACCGCTTCGGCCACAGCCAGGTGCGGCCTTCGTACCGCGTCAACTTCACCAGCAACGCAGGCGGCGCGATGTTCGCGATGGTCTTCGGCAACCCGGGCGCGAACCCTGCCGACCCCGACGACCTGCGCGGCCGCTGCCGGGCGCCGCGGCGCTTCATCGGCTGGCCGACATTCTTCAATTTCGGTGACGGCAACGTGCGGCCGAACAAGAAGATCGACACCCAGTTGTCGTCGGCCCTGTTCAACCTGCCGCCCACGGTGGTGGCGAATCCGTCGCTGCCCAACAACCCGGGCTCGCTCGCACAGCGCAACCTGCTGCGCCACCTGACGTTCGCGCTGCCGTCGGGCCAGCGCGTCGCCAAGGCCATGAACATCGATGTGATCGACGCTGCGGCCATGCCCGAGCTGAAGGCGCTCAAGCTCGATACGGCCACGCCGCTCTGGTACTACATCCTCAAGGAGTCTGAGTTGAAGGCGGCCGGCGAACATCTCGGGCCGGTAGGCGGGCGCATCGTGGCCGAAGTGCTGATCGGGCTGATGCAGGGCGACAAGCAGTCGTACCTGTCGCAAGACCCCGACTGGACCCCCTCGCTGCCGACGGTGGACGCCAGCCAAATGGGCAGCCGGTTCAGCATGATCGACCTGCTGACGATCGCCGACCCGAACGCGGGCAAGGCGGCGCTGAACTGAGGCGGGTGGCCGCAGGGCCGTGCTTCGCAACCCGGGCCCGTAAAATCGGCGTTCCCGCAGCGGGTTCGAGATGGCAAACGGCCTCGCGAGCCGTTGCCTTTTCGCTGGTCTTCCATCCTCTGGTCCCTTCATGTCCGGCAGCACCCTCGGCCACCTGTTTCGCGTCACCAATTTCGGCGAAAGCCATGGCCCGGCCATCGGCTGCGTGATCGATGGCTGCCCGCCGGGCATGGAACTGTCGGAGGCCGACATCCAGCCTGAACTCGACCGGCGCCGGCCCGGCACCTCGCGCCATGTGACGCAGCGCAACGAGCCCGATGCGGTGGAGATCCTGTCGGGCGTGTTCGAAGGCAAGACCACCGGCACGCCGATCTGCCTGCTGATCCGCAACACCGACCAGCGCAGCAAGGACTACGGCAACCTGCTGCAGACCTTCCGCCCCGGCCACGCCGACTACAGCTACCTGCACAAGTACGGCCTGCGCGACCCGCGCGGCGGCGGCCGCGCCTCAGCGCGCCTGACCGCGCCGATGGTGGGCGCCGGTGCGGTGGCGCGCAAATGGCTGAAGCAGCAGTACGGCACCAGCTTCGACGGCCACATGACGCAGATCGGCGACATCGTGATCCCGTTCGAGGCCATGGAGCATGTGCCGAACAACCCGTTCTTCGCCGCCAACGCGAGCGACATCGCGCGCATCGAGGCCTACATGGACGACTTGCGCAAGGCGGGAGACAGTTGCGGCGCGCGCATCAGCGTAACGGCGCGCCGCGTACCTGTCGGCTTGGGTGAGCCGCTGTTCGACAAGCTCGATGCCGCCATCGCCCACGCGATGATGGGCATCAACGCGGTCAAGGGCGTGGAGATCGGCACCGGCTTCGCGTGTGTCGCGCAGCGCGGCACCACGCATGGCGACGAACTGTCGCCGCAAGGCTTTCGCAGCAACAACGCGGGTGGGGTGCTGGGCGGCATTTCGAGCGGCCAGGACATCACCGTCAGCATCGCCATCAAGCCGACGAGTTCGATCCGCAGCCCGCGCCAGTCGATCGACCTCGAAGGTCACGCCGCCATCGTCGAGACCTTCGGCCGCCACGACCCGTGCGTGGGCATCCGTGCCACGCCGATCGCCGAGGCCATGCTGGCGCTGGTGCTGATGGACCAAGCGCTGCGCCACCGTGCGCAGTGCGGCGATGTGAACGTGGCCACGGCGCCGATTCCGGCCCAGGCGCCTGCCATCGAACCGCATCGGCCTTGATGGCGGGCGCTGCATCGGCCTCGATGCCGGGCGCATCGCCGCCGCGCCGCGCGCTGTTCGCTTTCGGCTCCGTCTCGTTCGCCTACTTCGCCTACGCCGGCCTGTTCGGCACCTACGCGCCGCTGTGGTTCCAGAGCCTGGGCTTCAGCACCTTCGCGATCGGCGCGCTGGCCTCGGTGCAAAGCGCGACGCGCTTGTTCAGCCCCTATGCCTGGGGCTGGGTGGCCGACCACACCGGCCAGCGCACGCAGTTGCTGCGCGCCGCCGCCGCGCTGGCGCTGCTGTTCGCGCTCGGCTACTTTGTCTCGCCCGCGTATGGCTGGATCGCGGCCGTCACCGCAGCGCTGTTCGTCTGCACGGCCGGCGTGATCCCGATCAGCGAAGCCGCGCTGGCGCACTTCGTCAGCCGCGGCGTCACGCTCGACGCCGGCCGCTACGGGCGCGTGCGGGTCTGGGGCTCGATCGGTTTCATCCTCGCGGTGGTGGGCAGTGGTGTGCTGCTGCAATGGCTTGGCGTGAGTGTGTTCCCGGGGCTCGTGATCGCATTGCTGGGGCTGCTGCTGACAGCCGCCCTGCGCCTGCCGGTGGTGGCCGAGGCGGCACACGGCAGTGAGGCCGCACCGGGCGCGCTGGCGGTGCTGCGCGAGCCGGTCGTGGCGTGGTTCTTCGCCGGCGTGTTCTTCACCGTGCTGGCGCACACCAGCCTGTACGCGTTCTTCTCGCTCTACCTCGTGTCGCTGGGCTACACGAAGAGCGCGGTCGGGCTGGTGTGGGCGGTCGGCGTGATGGTCGAGGTGGCGTGGTTCTGGTTCCAGGGCACGTGGCTGCGGCGCTGGCCGGCCCACGCCTGGCTGCTGATCGCCGCAGCGGTGTCGGTGCTGCGCTTCGCGGTCATCGCCGCGTTCGGCGCCAGCCCGCTGCTGCTGGTGCTGGCGCAGTGCCTGCACGCGATCACGTTCGCGGCCCAGCACAGCTCATGCATCGCAGTCATCAACGTGCATTTTCCGGGCCGGCTGCGCGGCCGAGGGCAGGCGCTGTACACCGTCATCGGCTATGGCGCATCCGGGGTGATCGGTGGGGTGGCGGGTGGCGCGCTGAGTCAGGCGCATGGCTTCGCTGCCGTGTTCTGGGCCGCCAGCGCGGCGGCGGCGCTGGCCACGCTGTGCTGCTGGCGGGCGTGGGTGCTGGGGCGGGGGAGCGTTGCGGTTTGATTGCAACGGCCAACTCACGCGCCTCTGCGGTGGTGAGTTGAAAATTTCCAAACCCGCTGTCGAGTTACGTTTCGGCACCCGCCATTGCAGCCTGTCCCGCGCAAGCCGCAGCCCGTCGCGTTCGGCTGGTGCGCGTCGCGCGGCTGCTTAAACTCCCGACCCTGATTCGATCAACCTTTGAAAGGAAGCCCGATGCGCAAGCGTTGGATCATGGGCGCGGGGCTGGCGATCATCGTCGCCGCCGCCGCGCTGGCCGTGGTGTCGCGTGCCAAAAGCACCGCCGGCAGCGACGGGCCGGACAGCAAGAACGCGGTCATCGCAACGCTCGAGTTCACGCCCGCCGAAGTCGTGACGCCACAGCTCATGGCAATGCCCGAGCGCATCGAATTTTCCGGCCCGCTGATGGCGCCGCGCACGGCGGTCGTGCGGGCCAAGGCGGCCGGAACCTTGCTCAGCTTGACGGTGGCCGAAGGCAGCCGCGTGAAGGCCGGCCAGGTGCTCGGCAGCATCGACCTGTCGGACCTGCGCTCGCGCGCTGCCGAGCGCGCGGCCGGGGTCGATTCGGCGCAGTCGCGCATCAATGAAGCCGAGCGCGCGCACCGCTCGAACGAAGACCTCGCGAACCAGAAGTTCATCTCGGCGAACGCGCTCGAGAGCTCGCGTGCCACGCTCGACTCAGCGCGCGCGCAGCTCAAGGCGGCGCAGGTGCAGTGGGCCACGTCGACGCTGGGGATTCGCGAAGCCGCGCTCACCGCGCCCATCGCCGGCGTGGTCGGGCGGCGCAACGTGCTGCCGGGCGAGAAGGTCAGCGCCGAACAGGAACTGATGACGGTGGTCGACTTGAAAGAGCTCGAACTCTCGGCCGTCGTCGGTACCCACGAGGTGTCGGCACTGAAGCCCGGGCAGCCGCTGCAGGTGCGGGTCGAAGGCGCGGCCGCGCCGGTGGCCGCTCGCATCGACCGGATCGCGCCGATGGCTGAAGTGGGCACGCGCGGTATCCGCGTCGTCGTTGTGCTGAGCAATCCCGAGGAAGTGTTTCGCGCCGGCCAATATGCGAGCGCGGTGGTGTTGATCGACGACGCGGCGCAGCGCCTCACGGTGCCCGCATCCGCACTCGGCCAGACCTCGGGCCAGGAGTTTGTCTGGGCGCTCGACCGCGGCGCGCTGCTGCGCCGCATCGTGATCACCGGGCGGCGCGACGCCGTCACCGGCCGGGTCGAGGTGACGCGCGGGCTGGGCGCCGATGCGCAGGTGATCGCGGCGCGTTTCGACAGCCTGAAGGAAGGCGCGTCGGCCCGCATCGTCGCGCCCGGCCCGGCCGCTGCCGCGAGCCCGGGCAAGCCCTCGGCGCGGGCGTCTTCCTCCGGCAGTTCCTGATGTGGTTCACCCGCGTTTCGATCAACAACCCGGTCTTCGCGACCATGGCGATGGTCGCTCTGTGCGTGCTCGGCCTGTTCTCGTACAGCCAGTTGCGGGTCGAGCGGCTGCCCGACATTTCGCCGCCAATCGTGTTCGTCAGCGTCGCCTACCCCGGTGCCTCGGCCGAGGCCGCCGAGACCGAACTGACGCGCCCGATCGAGCTTGCGCTGAACGGCATTGCCGGCGTGCGGATGATCCGCTCGAACAGCCTGGAAGGGCGCAGCGAGACGGTGGTCGAGTTCCAGCTCAGTGCCGACATGGGCCGCGCGGTGCAGGACGTGCGCGACAAGGTCTCGGCGCTGCAACCGGCCTTTCCGCGCGATGCCAAGGCGCCGTACATCTCGCGCTTCGATGGCGACAACGCCCAGCCCACGGTGCAGCTCGCGCTGCTGGCACCGAGCCGCAGCCCGCGCGAGTTGTCACTGCTCGCCGACCAGGTGGTGCGCAAGCGGCTCGAGCGCGTCGGCGGGTTGCGAAGGTCGATGTCAGCGGCCTCACCGTGCGCCAGATTCGCATCGACCTCGACCCGCAGCGCCTGCGCGCCTACCAGCTCACGCCGGCCGATGTGTCGCAGGCCTTGCAGCGGGCGAACGCCGACGTGCCGGTCGGGCTGGTCAGCAGCGCCTCGGCCGATGCGCTGGTGCGCGTCGAGGGCAAGGTGCGCGAGCCGAGGGCGTTCGCCGATGTGGTCGTGGCCAACCGCGGCAGCCTGGTGCTGCGCGTGGGCGACCTCGGTGAGGTGGTCGAACGCGAGCAGGAGCCGAACTCGATCGCGCGGGTCGACGGCGTGGCGTCGATCTCGTTCAAGGTCTACAAGCAGCAGGACGCGAACATCGTCGACACCGGCGAGGGCATCAAGGCGGCAACCGAAGAGCTGCGCAAGACCTTGCCGCCCGGCGTCGAGATGCGCCTTGTCTACGCCGACAGCGACTGGGTCAAAAGCTCGCTCGACGGCGTGAAGCGCACGCTGGTCGAAGGCGCGCTGCTGACCGTGGCGATCGTGTTCCTGTTCCTGCACAGCTGGCGCAGCACCGTGATCACCGGCCTGACCTTGCCGATCTCGGTGATCTCGGCCTTCATCGCCGTCTACGCCTTCGGCTTCACGCTGAACTTCATGACGATGATGGCGCTGAGCCTGTGCATCGGCCTGCTGATCGACGACGCGATCGTGGTGCGCGAGAACATCGTTCGCCATGTCCACATGGGCAAGGACCACAAGACAGCGGCGCGCGAGGGCACCGAAGAGATCGGCCTGGCGGTGATGGCCAC
>JANXZA010000189.1 GCA_025355745.1 Rhizobacter sp.
GATCCAGGTGATCGGCATGTACTTGCGCAGGCCGCCCATGTTGCGGATGTCCTGGTCGTGGTGCATGCCGATGATCACCGAGCCGGCGGCCAGGAACAGCAGCGCCTTGAAGAACGCGTGCGTCATCAGGTGGAACACCGCCACCGAGTACGCCGAGGCGCCGAGCGCCACCGTCATGTAGCCGAGCTGGCTCAAGGTGGAATACGCGACGACGCGCTTGATGTCGTTCTGGATGATGCCGAGGAAGCCCATGAACAGCGCGGTGATCGCGCCGATGATCATCACGAAGCTCAGCGCCGTGTCCGACAGCTCGAACAGCGGCGACATGCGCGCCACCATGAAGATGCCGGCCGTGACCATCGTGGCGGCGTGGATCAGCGCCGAGATCGGTGTCGGGCCTTCCATCGAATCGGGCAGCCACACATGCAGCGGGAACTGCGCACTCTTGCCCATCGCGCCGATGAACAGGCAGATGCAGGTGACCGTGATCAGCATCCACTCGGCGCCGAACAAGGGCAGCGGGAACATCAGCTTGGCAAGCTCCGGAGCCTTCGCGAACGCCTCACCGTAGTTCAAGGTGTTGCCGTAGGCGACGATCAGGCCGATGCCCAGGATGAAGCCGAAGTCGCCGACCCGGTTCACCAGGAAGGCCTTCATGTTGGCGAAGATCGCGGTCGGCTTCGTGAACCAGAAGCCGATCAGCAGGTACGACACCAGGCCCACCGCTTCCCAACCGAAGAACAGCTGCAGGAAGTTGTTGCTCATCACGAGCATCAGCATCGAGAACGTGAACAGCGCGATGTAGCTGAAGAAACGCTGGTAGCCGGGGTCGTCCTTCATGTAGCCGATGGTGAAGATGTGCACCATCAGCGAGACGAAGCTGACCACGCACATCATCATCGCGGTCAGGCCATCGACGAGGAAGCCGACTTCCATCTTCAGGCCGCCGATCTGCATCCATTCGTAGATGGTGGCGTTGAAGCGTGCGCCATCGAGCACCGCAAAGAGCGTCTGGATCGAGATGGCGAGCGAGATCGCCACGCCGATGCAGGTGACCCAGTGCGCGCCGCTGCGGCCAATCTGCTTGCCGAACAGGCCGGCCGCGATGGCACCGGCGAGCGGCGCGAGCGGCACCGCGAGCAACAGGTTCTGCGAGAGTTGTGCTGACATGATCGTGTGCGCCTCAACCCTTCAAAGCGTCGAGTTCATCGACGTTGATCGTGGCGCGGTTTCGGAACAGCACGACCAGGATCGCCAGGCCGATGGCCGACTCGGCCGCCGCGACGGTGAGGATGAAGAAGACGAAGACCTGGCCCGCCATGCGATCTGATTCGAGCGGCAGGTAATGCGAGAACGCGACGAAGTTCAGGTTCACCGCCAGCAGCATCAGCTCGATGCACATCAGCAGCACGATCAGGTTCTTGCGGTTCAAAAAGATGCCGATCACCGACAACGCGAACAGGATCGCGCCGAGCGACAGGTAATGGCCGAGCGTGACCGTACCGAGGCTCATGGCTTGTCTCCTGCGGTTGCCGCAGCGGGTGCTGCGGCGGGTGGCGCCACCCCATCCGGTGCCTCGATCACGGCCTTCATTTGCACCACGCGCATGCGGTCGGCGGCGCGTACGCGCACCTGCTCGGCCGGGTTCTGCGACTTCGAGTCCTTGCGCTGACGCAAGGTCAGCGCGATCGCCGCGATGATCGCCACCAGCAGCAGCACCGCCGCGATCTGCAGCGGGTACAGGTACTTGGTGTAGACCTCGATGCCGAGCAGCTTGGTGTTGCCGAGCTTCAACGCCACTGCATCGGGCAGCGGGGCCTCGGTGAGCCGGAAGCCGGGCAGCAGCACGGCGGCCATCTCGAGCGCGATCACCACGCCGACCAGGGCTGCGGCCGGAAAGTGGGTCCAGAAACCGGTGCGCAAGGTCTCGGAGCCCACGTCGAGCATCATCACGACGAACAGGAACAGCACCATCACCGCGCCGACATAGACGAGCACCAGTGCGATGGCCAGAAACTCGGCGCGCAGCAGCATCCAGATGCAGGCCGCGTTGAAGAACGCGAGCACGAGGAACAGCGCCGCGTACACCGGGCTGCGCGCGGTGATGACGCGAAACGAGGCGAACAGCAGCACGGCTGCAAAGACGTAGAAGAGCGCGGTGTGGGTGTTCATGTTGTTGTTGTGGGAGGCCGCTCACCTGGCGGCCGCAGCACTCGGCGCCAAGGCGCAGCGGCGATTGTCACCGGCCTGGCTGGCAGCCGATCTCAGCGATATTTCGCGTCCGCTTCCTTGGCCTGCGTGATCTCGGTTTCGTAGCGGTCGCCCACGGCCAGCAACATGTCCTTCGTGAAGTACAGGTCGCCGCGCTTCTCGCCGTGGTATTCGAAGATGTGGGTCTCGACGATCGAGTCGACCGGGCAGCTCTCTTCGCAAAAGCCGCAGAAGATGCACTTCGTCAGGTCGATGTCGTAGCGCGTGGTGCGGCGCGAACCGTCGTCGCGCACTTCGCTTTCAATCGTGATGGCCAGCGCCGGGCACACCGCCTCGCACAGCTTGCAGGCAATGCAGCGTTCTTCGCCGTTCTCGTAGCGGCGCAGCGCGTGCAGGCCGCGAAAGCGCGGCGACATCGGCGTGCGTTCTTCGGGGAACTGGACCGTGATCTTGCGCGACCAAAAGTGCCGGCCGGTCAGCGCCATGCCCTTGAACAGCTCGCCGAGCAGGAAGCTCGAGAAGAAGTCTTTCACCGGCGTTGCGGCGCGCGCCGATACCGATGCAGTCACGGTGTTCATGTTGGCCCCTTCACTTCCAGATGTTCCATGGCGACTGGATCCACAGCCCGACGACCACCAGCCACACCAGCGTGACCGGGATGAAGATCTTCCAGCCCAGGCGCATGATCTGGTCGTAGCGGAAACGCGGGAAACTTGCGCGCACCCACAGGAACACGGTGACGACGCAGAAGGTCTTCAGCGCCATCCAGATCCAGCCCGGAATCCAGTTCAGTAGGGCCGAGTCGATCGGCGACAGCCAGCCGCCGAGGAACATCACCACGGTCAGCGTGGAGATCAGGATCATGTTTGCGTATTCGGCCAGGAAGAACATCGCGAACGCCATGCCCGAGTACTCGACCATGTGGCCGGCGACGATTTCGGATTCGCCTTCGACCACGTCGAACGGGTGCCGGTTGGTTTCGGCCAGGCCTGAGATGAAGTAGACGACGAAGATCGGCAGCAAAGGCAGCCAGTTCCACGACAGGAACGTGAGCCCCTTGTCGGCCGCCATCCCGCGGCCCTGGCTCATCACGATTTCGGTCATGTTCAGGCTGCCGGCCACCATCAGCACGACAACCATCGCAAAGCCCATCGCGATCTCATAACTGACCATCTGAGCGGAAGCGCGCAGCGCGCCGAGGAAGGCGTACTTCGAGTTCGAGGCCCAGCCGGCGATGATCACGCCGTAGACCTCCATCGAGGTGATCGCCATCAGGAACAGCAGGCCGGCGTTGACGTTGGCCAGTGCCACGTCGGGGCCGAA
>JANXZA010000206.1 GCA_025355745.1 Rhizobacter sp.
CCCACGCGCATCGGCGGCTCGCCGGCGTTGCCGTTCATCGACCACAAGCCGCCGGCCGCCTGCGCGGTGCTGTCGTAGGCGGGGCGGCGCGAATGCGGGCCGGTCTGGCCGAAGCCGCTGATCGCGGTGTAGATCAGGCGCGGGTTCGCCGCCGCCAGCACGGCATAGCCCAGGCCCAGCTTGTCCATCGTGCCGGGTCGAAAATTTTCCATCACGACATCGGCCTTGCAGATCATCTCGATGAACAGCGCCTTGCCGTCGGGGTGCTTCAGGTCCAGGCTGACGCCGAGCTTGTGCCGGTTGTACTGCGCGAAGTAGCCGCTGCCGGCCGGCGCCGCACCCGGCTCGGCGCTGACCGCGAACGGCGGGAAGCTGCGCACGTAGTCGGGGTCGCTCGGGTGCTCGACCTTGATGACCGTGGCGCCCAGGTCGGCCAGCATCTGCGCGCAATACGGGCCGGCGACGACCCGCGTCACATCGATCACCGTGATGCCAGCCAGGGGCCGCGGGCGTGCCGCCGGGTTCGCTTCAGTGTGCAGATCGGTCATGTAACACTCCCATCAGGTCGGGCATCAACTCGGCAGCAACTCAGCCAACGTCCCGGCACCCGCAGCGGCTCACCAGCCATCGCGTGACAACCAGTCGTCCAGCATCTCGAGCCGGTCGGAGCCCCAGAACGGTTCACCGTCAACGATGATGAAAGGCGAGCCGAAGACGCCGCGCGCGAGCGCGGCGGCCACCGAGTCGCGCAGGTCGGCGCGCGACTCCTCGCCTTCGATGCCGGCCTGCAGCGCGGCATCTTCGAGCCCGAGCGGGCCGGCCAGGCTCAGCAGCTCAGCGGTATCGGACAGGTCGTGCCCGAGCCGCCAGTAGCGGTCGAAGACGGCGCGCGCGAACGCGCCTTCGAGCCCGCCGTGATGGCGTTTGACCCAACAGAAGGCGCGCGCCGCGGGCCGCGGGTCCATCATCGGGTCGCTGACCTTGCGCGCCATCTCCAGGCCGTGGCGGCGTGTGTAGCGGGCCGCGTCGCGCAGCACGTAGTCGCCCTTCAGGGGCGTCTCGAGCAGAGGCTTCAGGCCCATCACCTTCATCACCGCAACACCCAGCAACATGCAGTGCCAGTTCACGCTGCGGCCGTGGCGCGCGGCCAGCGCCTCGATGCGCAGGCTGGCGAAATAGCCGTAGCCGGAGATGAAGTCGAAGTAGAAATCGATGGGACCAGCTGAGCCCGCTGGTGCGATCCGCGCGGCGGTGCTCATCAATGAATCGCCGCGTACATGATCTTCTCTTCGGTCGCGTCGAGGGCCGAATACTCCTCGACCACCTTGCCCATGCGCTGCACCAGGATGCGGTCTGACAAGGCCATGACCTCGGGCAGGTAGGACGAGATCACGACCACCGCCTTGCCTTCGTCGGCGAGGCGGTTGATCAGCTCGTGGATCTCGCTGATCGCGCCAACGTCAACGCCGCGGGTGGGTTCGTCGAAGATGATGAGTTCGGGCTCCTGGATCAGTGACTTGGCGATCACCACCTTCTGCTGGTTGCCGCCCGACAGCTCGATCGCCTTCACGTCCTTGCTGATGGCGCGGATGTTCAGCCGCTTGATCCAGTGCGTGCCCGAGTCGTCGGCCTCCTTGCGCGACACCAGCGTGCGCTGGCCGCGCAGCTTGGCGAGCAGCCCCAGGTAGATGTTGTCGGCAATCGACTTGGTCTCGAAGAAGCCCTCGATCTTGCGGTCTTCGGTGACGTAGACGATGCCGTCGCGCACCGCCGACGCCGGCACGAAGTAGCGGATCGGGCGATCATGCAACAGCACTTCGCCGCCGTGCATGAAGTCGCGCTTGATGACGCCGGCGACCACCTTGAAGGTCTCGGTGCGCCCCGACCCCACCAGCCCGAACACACCGGTGATCTGGCCCGCGAACACCGACAGCGAGTTGTTCTTGACCATCGCCGCCATGCGCAGGTTCTGCACCGCCAGCACGCGTTTGCCCTGCGGCCGCACGCTCGTCTTGCGCTGGCCGTAAAGCGTTTGCGAGAGGTCGCGCCCGACCATCGCCTGGACGATGCGGGCGCGGTCGAAGCTCAACTTGTCGTCGGTCACCACATGCTTGCCGTCGCGCAGGATCGTGATCCGGTCGGACACCAGCAGCGCCTCTTCCAGCGCATGCGAGATGAAGATCACCGAGACGCCGCGCGCCTTCAGGTTGAACACCAGGTCGAAGAAATACTTCTTCTCCTCCGGCGTGAGACTCGCGGTCGGCTCGTCGAAGATGATGACGCGGGCGTTGTGCAGTACCGCACGCGCGATCTCGACCATCTGCTTCTTTGCCGCGCCGAGCAGGCTGACCACGGCGGTCGGGTCGACATCGAACTGCAGCGATTGCAGGAACTGCTGCGCGGCGATGTAGATGCCGCGCAAGCGATTGAAATATTTCTCCTGGCCGAGGAACAGGTTCTGCGCCACCGTCATGGTCGGCACCAGACTGGTTTCCTGGAACACCATCGCCACGCCGAGCTGCAGCGCCTCGTGGGGGGTGCGCGGGTTGACGACCTTGCCTTCGACCAGCATCTGACCCGAGCTGAGGTTTACGACGCCGGCCATCACCTTGGTCAAGGTCGACTTGCCGGCGCCGTTTTCGCCGACGATGGCGTGGATTTCGCCGGTGCGAAGGGCGAAGTCGACCGAGTCGATCGCCGGCACACCGGCATAGGTCTTGGTCGCCTGGCGCAGTTCCAGGATGGGCACGGTCGGGCTCGCGCTGACGGCTTGCGCAGCAGCGGAAGCCAAGGGGGTGGGAGTGTGGGTGCTCATGCTTGGAGACTCCGTTCGGCGCCCGTCACCGACAGGCGCAGGATGCGCCCGCAGCCCTTGGCGAGCACAAAGAGATCGCCCTGACATTCGACCGCAGACACCACGCCGTGGTGCTTGCCGTCGAAGCGGCTGTGCAGTGAATAACGCACCCGGCCTTCGGGCGACAGCCGGATCACGAGGCCGTAGGAACGCGGCGGTGCCCAGGGTTTGACGATGCCCATCATCTTCAGCTGCGCGCCCTGCATCGGCTCGAGAAAGGTGTTGCCCGAATTCAGCGCCGGTGCGATCCAGTACTGCGGTTCGATCTCCTTGAGCATGCGCTTGCGGAAGGCGGATTCACGCAGCACGAATTCGACCAGCTGGGTGCGCAAGGTGAAGCAGGTGAGCCAGTAGCCGCCGCCCTGTTCGCCTGACGCGGGCGTGATGCGCGACGGGTAGCCGGGCAAGGAATCGGTGACCGCGCGGGCCGTTTGACCCGCGCCGAACGCCATCACCCGATGGCGCCAGCTTTCGCTGACCCACACGGTGCCACCTGCCGAACCACCCGCCACACCACCCGCCACATCCGCCACCGCGCAGGCACCGAAGGCATGCGCCAGGCCGGCCGCGAGTTCACGCGCCGCACCGTCGGCCGGGTTCAGCTCGATCAGGCGACCGCTTCGGCCCAGGCCCATCAGGTCGTGCTTCCAGTGCGCCGCCGGATGCTCGCGCGAGCCGTCGGTCGCGACCAGCCGGCCGTCGCTGCCAGCGCTGATCGCGTTGACGGCATGCAGCGGCTTGTCGCCAACGGCGTTCCAGCGACGCCCGTCGTGCACGCCGCCGACGATGCGCACCTCGCGGCCGTCGAGCGCCACCGCGAGGCCGCCGGTGCCACTGCTGCTGCCAGGCAAGCAGGCCAGCGCAGTGACCGGGCGGTCGAAGCGATGCACGACGGTGGCGCTGGCGCTGCGGTCCGCCGGGTCGTAGCGCAGCACCGTCGCGCCATCGGCGACGAACAGCGACTGCCCGTCGGTGGCCAGGTCTTCCGGCGCGTCGAGCTTGGCCCAGACCGCTGCCTCTTCCAGCAGGTTGTTTGATTTCAGCGCGCCGTCGAACACCGGTACGGTGATCGCAGCGTCGCCCCGGCCGAGCAGTCGGTCGGTCCAATCGCGCAGTGCGGTAATCATGCGGCTTTCCCCCAGCGGCGGTCGTACTGGATGTAGTCGGGGTCAGCGCCATCGAGCTTGAGCCGACCGATGCGGTTGTTCATGATCCCCCCCAGATACAGATGACCGCGGTGTTCGCGCATCGACGTGATCATCGGGTGGTTCTCACCCCCCAGGTCCCACATCGTTTCGAGCACCTCGCCGCGTTCGTTGAACTTCAGCACGCAGCCGGTGTTGATGTTCGGGAACAGCCACTCGTCGCGCGGCACGCGCTTGGCCATGCGGCGCCGGAAGCCGGGCATGCGCCACGCCAGGTCAAGCGCGGGGCAGCGCATGCCGACGAACGACATCCAGTAATTGCCGTCCGACGAATTGTTGATGTTGTCCGGAAAGCCCGGCGTGTTTTCGAGCACGATCTCGGTCGTGCCCTTCTTCGGGCCATCGAACCAGTGCCGCTTGACGCTGCAGTTCCAGGTCTCGGCGAACAGGAACGACTGGCCGTCGCTGGCGATGCACACACCGTTCGGGAACTTCAGCCCGCGAATCACGGTGTGGGTCTTGCCGGTGCGCGTATCGAAGCAAATGATGCGGCCGTTGCCGCGTGCCTCCAGGCCATCGGTCGCCCATTCGTGCATCTCGAAGCGCACCGTGGCCTCCGAGAAAAAGATGCGGCCGTCGTCGGTGATGTCGAGGTCGTCGGCCAGGCGCAGCCGGCTGTCGTCGTTGATCGACGAGTAGCTGCGGTTCGTCTCGTCGGTGACCTTCTCGACCACGCGCTGCGGCGTCACCCGGTACAGGCCCATCCCGCCGATGCACACGTAGAGGTTGTCGTCGCGGTCGAAGGCCATGCCCAGCGGGGTGCCGCCGATGTGGGCGAAGACCTCCATGCGCTCGTAGTCGGGGGCGAAGAATCGGATGATGTCGCCGTGGCGCGAGCCGGCGTAGAGGTTGTCGTGACGGTCCAGGATGATGTCTTCCGGACCCTCGATGCGGCCCAGGCCGATCGGTGTGGCCGGCCGCAGCCGGTCGTTCTGGGCCCAGGTGGTGCCGCAGTCGGCAGCGGTCGACGGCGCGGGTGGCATGCCGTGGTAGGTCGGGCTGACGTAGACCTTGCTGACGATGCGATGCCGGTTCTTCAGCCAGCGGATGTCGATCACCGCGGCCAGCAGCAGGATGGCGGCCAGAACCATGCGGTTGTAGCCACCCAGCAGAGACATCGTGGTCAGGCCGTTGACGATCAACAGCACGATCAGAGTACCGACCAGGGCCTTCATGACCGAGCCCTTGCCGCCACCCAGGCTGATACCGCCCAGCACGGCAGCCGTCAGCACGGTCACTTCCAGGCCGACGCCGATGTCGCCGCCGGCCGTGGCTAGGCGCGACGCAAAGAAGATGCCGCCCAGAGACGTGAGCACGCCACATGCGACATAGCACATGGCGACCGTGCGCCGCACCTCAATGCCGGTGTTGTAGGCCGAGCGCCGCGAGCCACCAATGGCCGTGACATGCCAGCCCGGACGCAGGCGGGTCAGGAAGATGTGGCCGAAGATTGCGACCAGGACATAGACGTAGACGACGGCGGGCACGCTGAGCCAGTCGCCATTGCCGATGAAGTCCCACACTTTCGAGTCGGGCAGGCCGCCGGCAATCGCGGTCGCGTAGTCGGCGGTGAGCAGGTCGTAGAGTGCGCGGTAAATGATCAGGGTGATCAGGGTCGTGAGGAATGCGCGCAACCGGAAGTAGCCTATCAGGATGCCGTTGACGGCACCGAGTGCCGCGCCGCACAGCAGTGTGGCCGCGATCGCCGGGCCGGCCGACCATTTCAACACGTGCATCAGGTACAGGGCGCAGAAGTTGGTCAGCGCGAACATCGAACCGACAGACAAGTCGATGCCGCCGACGATCATGACCAGTGCCATGCCCAGCACGATGAAGCCGATTTCGCCGGCCTGGCGGCCGGTGTCCGACAGCGCCACCGGCGACAGGAAGTTCGGTATCGCCTGCGACAGCGCAAACGCCACCAGCAGCAGCACCGTAACGGGGATGGCGGTCTCCATCCAGCGCTTGGCGAGGATCTCGCCGAGCGCGTGGTCCGGCCAGTAAGCGTAGCGCCAGCGCGTGATCCGGTCGGCCAAGCTGTCTTTGATGCTGACCTGCGGCGTCAGGCTGGCCGGATGGGCGGCGGTGTCAGAACCCGCCGGGCGGGGTTGGATCAAGGTCTCGTTCATCGGGCTTGCGTCTCCAGGTCGAAGCGGACACTTGGCCTCGGCATGACACCGGGGCCGAATCGTTCAGCGCCATCGTTCAGGGCTCAGGCGTTGGGGCTGAGCCTTTTTTGCCGCAGCGACAGTTGCGCTCTCGACCGTCTGGGGTCTGGGTTGGGGTGAGGGACTTGTGATCCCTTACCCCCGCCCCGTTTCAGAGGCAGACGGAGCGAGAAAAAACTCTCAGGCGCTCAGGTCTTGCCCAGCTTCCAGCACGTCCCTTCGATCGAGGCGTTAGCCTTCGTGATCGGAATGATGGTGGTGTAGATCGAGCCCTTCGCCGTGCCGGTCTTGCCCTTGTTTTGCAGCAGCCACTTGATCGACGAGGCCATGTTGCTCGCCTGCGTGGGCACGTCGTAGCTCAGGTCGAGGTCGTAGGAGCCGGCCTTGACTGCATCACACGCACCCTTTTGCTCGCCGCCACCGGAGGTCGCGAGGAAGACCTGACCAGTGAGCCCGGCCTCCTTGATCGCCGCTGCGGTGCCGGAGTCCATGCCATCCCAAAAGCC
>JANXZA010000235.1 GCA_025355745.1 Rhizobacter sp.
TGACGCGCTTCGCTTGCCAAACAGCCGTTTGAATTCAGACCAACGGCACGACGGCCAAGACCCGGCGCGCCAGCAGCGACGCGGGCTTTCGGCGCTCGACGCGCCGGTGGGCGACTTGGTCGGGACACCGGGTCAGAAACGGCCAGCAGTCACCTCTTGGCCATGATCACTGGACACCCGCGACATTTTCTGCGTGAGCTCAACGACCATAGCGCTGCGTGATCAGGCCAGGCGCCGACAACGGGGTCAAAAAACGCAGAAGTAGGACGACTCGTGCGAGAGCGTCGCCATTGGCGAAGCGCTCGAGGAGGCTCATCGGCAGGGCCGATTCGTCGATGGTTGGCATGAAGTTTCCCCGTTCGTATTGCCACAGTGGGGTTTGAACAAAGATCTGGCGCCACCAATGGCGCCACCAATGGCGCCAGCGTTGCAGCGTTCGGCGTGTCAGGCCCAGGGTGATGCGCAGCTCGTCGATCCCTCTATCCGTGACACCGCGTTGCATCATGGAGAGCAAGATCACGATGAAGCCCGGATAGCCCCGTCGCCCTAGAAAGCGGACCGACGCGGGCATGTTCCTACTTCGGCAGCTCTGGCAGCAAAAGCTGTGGCGGATCGTCGGCACTCCCGGTGGCGCCCACGGTGCCCCGCGCGGTTTGCGCGGATAGGCCGCGCTGTGCAGCACGCCGCCACAGAACGAACAGCCCAACGATCGGCGCCGAGCGGCGCCGATCGGCCAGATCTTCATCGATGGCCGTGAGGAATTGGAAGAGCTTGGGATGTTGCAATGCGATGGCGGTCACGGGGTTCCTCGGCTGTTGGCCCCCGGGAGTCTGGGTCAATCTCACTCCGCTCAACCCCGCGCATATTCACGTATCGTGATGGCCACAGGCCGCCGAACATCACGATGCGTGATCAAGAACGCCGCCAAGCCCATCGACATTCGTGCTCGTGCTCATCCACCAAGGCTTCTCAGTGGACACGTGAACACCTTCTCTAACGAAATCATCGCCGGGCGCCGACGCCGGCGCAAACACAGCGCCGAGTTCAAGGCCCAGGTCGTGGCCGCGTGTGTCCAACCCGGTGTATCGATCGCCGCGACTGCGATGTCCAACGGCGTCAACGCGAACCTGGTGCCTCGCTGGGTCATCGCCAGCGAAGCCGGCAAACTCGGCGACTCCGCACAGATCGCCTCTACACAGATGGCAGCTGGCATGGCACCGCTGGCCTTCGTGCCGCTGCGCCTGCAACTGCAACCCACCGACCGCGATCTCGCGCCGGCCGACATCCGCATCGAGTTGCGCCGCAGCGCCACCGCCATCACCTCATGCCGGAACGGACAAGGCGATGGCGTTATCTCGAAATCGGCAGCCCCGACCCCTGCCCAATCTTGCGTTGTGGTCAGTTACCGCGATGAGATGAATTCTGCAAGGCCCATTTTTTGCAGACAGGATCTTTGCTTCACTTTGAATCAAGCCGGGCCAAACGCGAGGGCCGCCAGCGCCAGCGCTATACGCCGCCATGAAATGAATTCACCATGGCCGACTATTTGATCGGTACGGTGGATCAATTTCGGAGGGGCGGCGACAGCCTTGGGCTTACGCCAGTGCAATCGGCGAAACGGAGTCGAACTTCGAGAGGCTGGATCCCCCACCATAATCATCGATGCTCTGGATAAAAGCCTTTCACATCGTGTTCGTGTCGAGCTGGTTCGCTGGCCTGTTCTACTTGCCGCGCCTGTTCGTCAACCTCGCGTCGGTGCCAGCGGACAGTCACGCGGAACGTGAGCGGCTGCTGCTGATGGCGCGCAAGCTGTACCGCTTCTCAAGTCTGCTGATGGTTGCTGCTATCGGGCTCGGCCTGTGGCTCTGGCTGGGTTACGGAATCGGCCGCGGGGCCGGCAGCGGCTGGCTGCACGCCAAGCTGCTGTTGGTGTTGCTGGCAATCGGTTATCACCACGCCTGTCGTTCGATGTTGCGCAAGTTCGAGCAGTTCGCCAATACGCGCAGTGAACGTTGGTTTCGGGTCTTCAACGAATCTGCGGTGCTGCTGTTCACGGCCATCGTCGTGTTGGTCGTGGTCAAGCCGTTCTGAGATGGTTGCCTCCACCTCTTTTCGACATTGCCCTGCGAGTGGGCGCCTGGGCGCGCAGGGGCGACGCAGTGGGCACCTTCGTGGCGCCTCGCCCGGCGCCGCCTGAACCGCGCGTGGGTGCGCCAGTGCGACATCGCAGTTCTGCGTCGCCGCTGGCGTGGCTGTATGCGGCGCTGATCGTCTACGCGAGCCTGTATCCGTTCGCCGGCTGGCGCATTCCGGGTGTTTCGCTGGTGCATTACCTCACCCTGCCGTGGTCGCGTTGGTGGACATGGTTCGACCTCGTCTCCAACCTGCTGGGCTATCTGCCGCTCGGGACACTGGTTTTTGTCGCTGGCGTGCGCACCGGCATGCGCTCGCGCCCCGCCGTCGTGATGGCGTTTGCCCTCGGCATGGTGTTGGCGCTGGCGATGGAGACGCTGCAAAACTTCCTTCCGCAACGGGTGGCGTCGAACGTCGATCTGGCGCTGAATGCATCCGGCGCACTGCTCGGTGCCGTGCTCGGCCTGTGGCTACACGGGCGCGGCGGCGTCGAGCGCTGGCAGGCCGCGCGCGACCGCTGGTTCATCGACCGCAGCGCCGGCGGCTTGGCCCTGCTGCTGCTGTGGCCCGTGGGCTTGCTGTTTCCGCTGCCGGTACCGCTCGGCGTCGGGCAGGTTCTGGGCCGAGTCCAGGAACTGGTGGCCAGCGCCGTGCAGGGCACACCGGCGCAAGCGTGGTTCGAGGCCTGGGCCGAAGGCGATCTCGAGCGCACCTCGTTGTCGCCCGGCGGCGAATTCGCGTTGATCGCGCTCGGCCTGCTGGCACCCTGCATGGTCGCGTTTTCGGTCGCGCGGCCGGGTTGGCGACGGCTCGTCCTGGTGTTCGGTGCAGCGCTGTTCGGCGGCCTGGCGACCACGCTGTCGACAGCCCTGAACTTCGGCCCGCAGCACGCCTGGGCCTGGAGCACCCCGCAAGTGCTCGCGGCGCTGGCCTTTGCAATGCTGCTGGCGGGCCTGTTCAGCGTGGTGCCTCGGCGGGCCGCCGCTGGCCTGGGCTTGATGGTGTTGACGGCACTGGTCGTGCTGGTCGCGCAAGCGCCGTCCGACCCGTTTTTTGCTGAAAGCCTGCAGGGCTGGGAGCAGGGCCGTTTCATCCGGTTTCACGGCGCGGCGCGCTGGGTCGGCTGGCTCTGGCCGTACGTCGCAATCGCTTACCTGCTGGCGCGCTTGGGTGCCGGTGATGACGCTCCTAAAATGGCTGCATGAGCTACTACCGGCGACACATCTTTTTTTGCCTGAACGAACGCGACAAGAAGGAAGATTCCTGCCTGCCGCAAGGTGCGCAAGCCGGCTTCGACCACTGCAAGTCGCGCGTCAAGGGCGAGCGCCTCTCAGGCCCCGGCGGCGTGCGCGTCAACAAGGCCGGTTGCCTAGACCGCTGCGCCGGCGGGCCGGTCGCGGTCGTCTACCCGGAAGCTGTCTGGTACACCTACGTCGACAAGCACGACATCGACGAGATTGTCGATTCGCACCTGAAGAACGGCCAGATCGTCGAGCGCCTGCTGCTGCCGGTGAACGTCGGTCGGTGATGAATGCGCAGCGTCGGGGCCTGATGAATCCGCGCACCGTTCACCACAGCGTTGCTGGCCCGGCCGGGCGCATCGAGTGCGCGATCGATGCGCCTGCGCAAGTCGCGCTTGGCACTGCTGTGGTGTGCCACCCGCACCCGCAGCAGGGCGGGACGATGGACAACAAGGTGGTGCAGACCCTGGCGCGTGCCTTCGTCCAGCTCGGCTGGAGCAGCGTGCGCTTCAACTTCCGCGGCGTGGGTGGCTCCGAAGGCGTGTGGGACGACGGTGTTGGCGAGGTCGACGATGCGCTGGCCGTGATCGACGCTTTCCGCGCCCCCGCCGGCGAGCCGGCGCTGCCCTTCATGCTGGCCGGATTTTCTTTCGGCGGTTTCGTCGCGGCCGAGGCGGCCTCGCGCTTGCCCGATGGCGCGAAGCCGCAGCGAATGGTGCTCGTTGGCGCATCGACGCAGAAGCAGCATGTGCCCGCTGTACCGGCCGACACGCTGGTGATTCATGGTGAAGCCGACGATGTCGTGCCACTTTCAGCTGCGTTCGATTGGGCTCGACCGCAATCGCTGCCGATCATTGTTTTTCCCGGCGTGGGCCATTTCTTTCATGGCCAGCTCGGGCTGCTGAAGGGCGTTGTCGTGCAGGCGCTGGCGCCGCGCAACGCACTCTGATCTCCTCCCATCGACGCGCAGCAAATCGTGCCGTCGCCTTTCCCCTTTCGTTTTTTCCGAACCGGTATTTCAATGAAACGTCTGCTGTCCCTAATTTCTTGCGCGCTGTTCGCAATCAACGCTTTTGCCCAGGCACCACAGCCACCGGAAGTGGCGGCCAAGAGCTTTCTCGTGCTCGACATGACCAGCAACCAGGTTCTGGCCGAGCGCGACGCCGACGCCAGCGCCGACCCGGCCTCGCTGACCAAGCTGATGAGCGCCTACGTCGTCTTCACCGCCATCAAGGACAAGAAGCTCGCGCTCGAACAGAAACTGCCGGTCTCGAAGCGCGCCTGGGACGAGCGCAAGGCCGGCGGTTCGCTGATGTTCATCGACACGACGATGGCGCCGACGGTTGACGAGCTGCTGCGCGGCGAGATCGTGCAGTCAGGCAACGATGCGGCGGTGGTGCTGGCCGAAGGTGTGGCCGGCACGATCGAGCAGTTCGTTGCGATGATGAACCGGCAGGCGCAAGCCTTCGGCTTGAAGAACACGACCTTCAAGAACGTCACCGGTCTGACCGAAACCGGCCACCGCAGCACGGCGCGCGACATCGCCGTGGTGGCCACCCACATCATTCGCGACTTCCCCGACTTCTTCGCGTACTACGCGATCAAGGACTACAAGTACAACAACATCGCGCAGCCGAACCGCAACCTCCTGCTGCGCCGCGACCCGACGGTGGACGGCATGAAGACCGGCTACACCGAGGCCGCCGGCTACTGCCTGGTCGCCACCGCGCAGCGCGAGTTCCCGAACCTCGGCGCCAACGGCAGCAGCCCGGGCAAGCGGCGCATCCTGACGGTGCTGCTCAACACCACGTCGATGCAGGCGCGCGCCAACGAAAGCCAGCAACTGCTGAACTGGGGCTTTCAGGCCTTCGAGACGATGCGCCTGTTCGACGATGCCAAGCCCGTCGTCACGCCCGAAGTCTGGAAGGGCAAGGAGAAGTTCGCAAAACTTGGCGCGGCCGGTGGCCTGTTCGTCAGCGTGCCGAAGGGCGAGGGCGGCAAGCTGCAGACCAAACTCGAGCGCACCGACCCGCTCGTCGCGCCGCTGCTGAAGGGTCAGCGCGTCGGCACGATCAAGGTCACCACCGCGTCGGGCGCGCCGGTGCTCGACGTGCCGCTGGTGGTGCTCGAGGCGGTCGAGCAGGCCGGCATTCTGGGCCGTGCCTGGGATGCGCTGCGGTTGTGGATCAAGTAGGCTTGATCATTCTGCGGAGCGCGCCATGCAAGACATCCCCGACACCCTGTGCTACCTGAACGGCGAATACGGATCGCTGCGCGACGCGAAGGTGTCGGTGCTCGACCGCGGTTTCATCTTCGGCGACGGCATCTACGAAGTCGTGCCGGCCTACGCCGGCAAGCTGTTCCGCTTCGATGAGCACATGGCGCGCCTGAACCGCAGCCTGGGCAAGCTGCGCATCGCCAACCCACATTCGAGCGAAGAGTGGCTGGAACGTTGCCGCAAATTGATCGCGGCACTCACTGCGCGCAGCGGCGCCGCCGATCAACTTGTGTATATCCAGATTACCCGCGGCGTGGCAGTGCGCGACCATGTCATGCCCGCCGATGTGCGGCCCACCGTGTTCATGATGTGCAGCCCCATGAAGCCACCCACCGCCGAGCAGCGCCACCACGGCGTGGCGTGCATGACGGCGCGCGACTTTCGCTGGGAGCGCGGCGACATCAAGAGCATCTCGCTGCTCGGCAACGTGCTGGCGCGGCAGATGTCGGCCGACCACAACGCGACCGAGACCATCATGTTCCGCAACGGCTTCCTGACAGAGGCCGCGGCGAGCAATGTGTGGGTCGTGCACGAGGGTGCGCTGCTCGGTCCGCCCAAGAGCGAGCACGTGCTCGAAGGCATCCGCTACGAGCTGATCCGCGAGCTGTGCGAGGACATCGGTATCGCCTACAACCTGCGGCCGATCGCCGAGAGCGACGTGTCCTCGGCCGACGAACTGTTGCTGAGCTCGGCCACCAAGGAAGTGCTGCCTGTGACATCACTGGACGGCCAGCCCGTCGGCCATGGCGCGCTGCGCGGCAAGCCCGGGCCGATCTACGCGCGGCTGTTCCAGGCGTATCAGCGCGCCAAGGCCGCGCAGGCCCTGTGACGCATTCGGATCAAAGACTAGCGATGCAAGAGAATCTACCCGACCAATCGCTGATTGAGTACCCGTCGAGTTTCCCGATCAAGGTGATGGGCTTGAACGCGGACGGCTTCGTTCACGCGATCACATTGATCGCCGAGAAGTTCGACCCGGCCTTCGATGCCACCACCGTCGAGTTGCGCCCGAGCAAGGGCGACAAGTACCTCGGAGTGACGGTGACCGTCACCGCCACCAGCCGCGAGCAACTCGATGAGCTCTACCGCACGCTGAGCACGCACCCGATGGTGAAGATGGTGTTGTGACGGCGGCCATCCAACGCCTCGGGCGTGTGGCTTACGAGCCGACGGTCGCCGCGATGCGTGCCTTTACCGAGGCGCGCACGGCCGATGCGCCGGACCAGATCTGGGTTTGCGAACACCCACCCGTCTACACGCAAGGCCTGGCCGGAAAGCCCGAGCATGTGATGGATGCGCACGGCATCCCTGTTGTGCAGACCAACCGCGGCGGGCAGGTCACGTACCACGGTCCGGGGCAGGTGGTGGCATACCCGCTGGTCGACCTGCGGCGCCTGAACATATACGTCAAGGAATACGTCTACCGGCTCGAGCAAGCGGTGATCCGGACGCTGGAGCACGTCGGTGTCACTGGCCACCGCGTCGCGGGCGCCCCCGGCATCTATGTGCGGCTGGCCGATCCGTTCGGTCACGCGACGCTCACTGGACCGCGCATCGACCCGTTCGAAGGCCTGGGCAAGATCGCCGCGCTGGGCATCAAGGTCAGCCGCCATTGCACTTACCACGGCGTGGCGCTCAACGTGGCGATGGACCTGCAACCCTTTGACGGCATTGACCCTTGCGGCTATGCCGGGTTGCAAACGGTGGACCTTTCTACAATCGGCGTTCAGGTGAGTTGGAGCGAAGTGGCCGAGGTGCTGGTCGCCAAGCTCGCGAACCACCTGAGCCTTTGACGGAAC
>JANXZA010000238.1 GCA_025355745.1 Rhizobacter sp.
CGAGATGACGGTGGTCACCGGCCCGAGCGGCTCGGGCAAGTCGAGCCTGGTGTTCGACACGCTGTACGCCGAAGGCCAGCGCCGTTACGTCGAGACCTTCAGCGCCTACGCGCGCCAGTTCCTCGACCGCATGGACCGGCCCGCGGTCGATCGCGTCGATGGCGTGCCGCCGGCGATCGCCATCGACCAGACGAATCCGGTGCGCAGCTCGCGCAGCACGGTCGGCACGATGACCGAGCTGAACGACCACCTGAAGCTGCTGTTCGCACGCGCCGCGCAGATCTTCGACCAGCAGACCGCGCAGCCAGTGCGCCACGATTCACCCGAGACGATTTACGCCGAGCTGATGGCGCGCACGGTGGCCGAAGACCCTCGGCTGGTGGTGACGTTCCCGGTCGAGCTGCCGGGCAACACGAGCGCCGACGAGGTCGCGCAGTGGTTGTCGGCGAGCGGCTTCACGCGGGTCCAGGCGGAACGTGAAGTGGCATCCCTGACGGGGGTGCGCAAGCTGCTCGATGTGGTGGCGGACCGGTTCCGGATCCAGGGCGTCGAGAAGGTGCGCGCGATCGAGGCGATCGAGACGGCGCTGAAGCGCGGCAGCGGGCGGGTCAACGTGTATGTACTGGCCGAGGAAGGGGAACCCGCCTTGTGGCGCTTCTCCACCGGCCTGCACTGCCCCGACAGCGACCGCCGCTACGCCGACCCGCAGCCCGCGCTGTTCAGCTTCAACTCAGCCTACGGCGCCTGCGAAACCTGTCGCGGCTTCGGCCGCGTGATCGGCGTCGACTACGGGCTGGTCATCCCTGACCCGCGCAAGACCTTGCGCTCGGGCGCCATCAAGCCGATGCAGACACCGGCCTGGAAAGACTGTCAAGACGACTTGCTGAAGTACGGCGGCGAGGCCGGCATTCCGCGCGACACCGCCTGGAGCCAGCTCTCCGACGCGCAGCGCGAATGGGTCATCAACGGCACACCGAACTGGAAGGGCAACTGGAACAAGCAGTGGTACGGCGTGAAGCGCTTCTTCGAGTACCTGGAGTCGAAGGCCTACAAGATGCACATCCGGGTGCTGCTGTCGAAGTACCGAAGCTACACGCCTTGCCATGTGTGCGGCGGCGCACGGCTGAAGACCGAAGCCCTGCTGTGGCGCCTGGGCACGAAGGCCGATGCCGATGCGGTGCTGGCGCCGGCCAAGCGCTTCCTGCCGGTCGGCACCGGCTGGAGCCGCGACCAGCTCGAAGCGCTGCCGGGCCTGACGGTGCACGACCTGATGCTGGTGCCGCTCGATCGCCTGCACCGCTTCTTCGACCAGCTCAGCCTGCCGAGCACGATGCTCGACGATGCGCTGAAGTTGCTGCAAGGCGAGATCCGCACGCGGCTGCAATACCTCTGCGATGTCGGCATCGGCTACCTCACGCTGGATCGCCAGAGCCGCACCTTGAGCGGCGGCGAGGTGCAGCGCATCAACCTGACGACGGCCCTCGGCACCTCGCTCGTCAACACGATGTTCGTGCTCGACGAGCCCAGCATCGGCCTGCACCCGCGCGACATGAACCGCATCATCGAGGCCATGCACCGGCTGCGCGATGCGGGCAACACGCTGGTGGTGGTCGAGCACGATCCGGCGGTGATGCTGGCGGCCGACCGCCTCATCGACATGGGCCCCGGCCCCGGCGAGCGCGGCGGCAGCATCGTCTTCGACGGCACGCCCGAGGCCATCCGTGAAGCCGACACCCTGACCGGCGCCTACCTCGGCGGGCGCAAGCATGTCGGCATGGGTATCAAGCGCCTGATGAGTGAGAAGACGCCGAAGCTGATCGTCGATGGTGCGCGCGATCACAACCTGAAGAACATCACGGTCGAGTTCCCGCTGCTGCACCTGGTGTGCGTGACCGGAGTCTCGGGCTCGGGCAAGAGCACGCTGATGCAGGACGTGCTGTTCCCGGCCCTGCAACGCCACTTCGGCAAGGCGACCGAAACGCCGGGCGCGCACGACGCGCTGCTCGGTGCCGACTGGCTCAACGATGCCGTCTTCGTCGACCAGTCGCCGATCGGCAAGACCGCGCGTTCGAACCCGGCCAGCTACGTGGGCGCGTTCGACGAGATCCGCAAGCTGTTCGCGCAGATGCCGCTGGCCTCGCAGCGCGGCTACACCGCCGGCACTTTCAGCTTCAACGCCGGCAACGGCCGCTGCCCGACCTGCGGCGGCTCGGGCTTCGAGCATGTCGAGATGCAGTTCCTCAGCGATGTG
>JANXZA010000248.1 GCA_025355745.1 Rhizobacter sp.
CGGTCCACCGTCTGCGGTGGCGGCTCGCCGCGCTGCACGCAGCGCAGGCCGGCGACGAACTGGGCGGCGATGGTCTGGGGTGACGACTGGGCGGCGATGTGCGGCGTGAGGGTGATGCCGGGCACGTCCCACAGCGGGTCGTCGGCCGGCATCGGCTCATGGCGCTGCACGTCGAGCGCGGCGCCGGCCAGGTGGCCGCTGCGCACGGCGGCGATCAGCTCGGCCTCGTTCACATGCGCGCCACGCGCGATGTTGATCAGGTAGCTGCCGGCGGCCATCTGCGCGAATGCGCGGGCATTGAGCAGGCCGTCGGTCTGCGGCGTCAGTGGCAGCGCGCAGACGACGATGTCGCTGGCGCGCAGCAGCGCCTCCAGCGGCCCGCCGCTGCGGCGGCTCCAGCCGTGCACCTTGAAGCCGACCGCCGCCAGCAGCCGCGCCACCGCCCTGCCCATCGTGCCCATGCCGAGCACCGCGACGCGGCTGCGCACGGCGCCCACCGGCTGACGCCGCCACTCACGCCGGGCTTGCAATGCCTCGTACGCGAGCAGCCCGCGCGCGTGGCGCAAGGCCATCATCACGACGAACTGGGCGATGCCTTCGGCCTGTTCGGCATCGACGATGCGCGACATCGGCACCGCCGCTGCAAGGTCCGGCACCAGCAGCTTCTCGACCCCGGCCGCCACCGAGCAGACCCACTTCAGGCCGGTCAACCTGCCCGCCACACCCGGCGGGAAACGCCAGCCCAGCACGACATCGATGGCCGCCAGTTCGGCGTCGCTCATGTCGCCGCAGTAGTCGATCAACTCGGCATCAGGGGCGATGGCCTGGATCGCCGACTTGAAGTAACTGGCTGGCATCGGGTCGGTGAGCAGCAGTGTCTTCATGGCATCGGAGACTTGTGGTTTCAGCGCTGGGCTCAGACCGTCGCGTTCAGACCGGCCAGGCCTTGCGCCACCGTCGGGTAGCGCAGCCGCAGGCCCAGCTCGCACTTTAGCCGCGTGTTGTCGAGCCGGCGCGATTCGCCCATGAAGCTGAGCTGCATCGCCGGCAGCACGGCTACCGCCTGTTCGCGCGTTAGGCGCGGCGGGCGCGGCAGGTTGAAGCGGTCGGCGACGAAGTCGAAGTACGCGCCCATCTTCAGTTCGGTGTCGTCGCACACATGGACCACTCGCTGCGGCAGGCCGCGGTGCAGCGCGGCCACGCAGGCGCGCGCCAGGTCGTCGGCGTGAATGTGATTCGTGAACACATCGGCGTCGTCCGCGAGCACCGGCGAGCCGCGCGCGACGCGCTCGCGCGGGTCGCCGCCGGCGCGGTCGAGCGCGTAGATGCCGGGCACGCGCAGCAGCGCCACGCGCACGTCGAAGCGTCGGCCATAGGCGCGCAGCCGGGCCTCGGCATCGACGCGGCGTCGGCCACGGTCGGTGGCCGGGTTGACGGCGCGGGTCTCGTCGAAGCGGGCCCCGCCGCAATCGCCATAGACGCCGCTGGTGCTGGCGTAGACGAGGCAGCGCGGGTGCAACGCGCGCGGCTGGCGGGCCAGCGCAGCAATCAGGTTGGCGGTGCGGGTGTCGCTCGTGCCGTGGCCGGGCGGCGGCGCCAGGTGCAGCACCGCATCGGCCAGGCCGGCGAGGCGCCCGAGCGTGGCCGGCACATCGAGGTTGCCGACCAGTGGCCGCGCGCCCGCCGCCCGCAACTCGGCGCAGCGCGCCGGACTTGACGTGAGGGCCCGCAAGCACCAACGGCCGCGCAGCAGACGCGCCACGCGCAGGCCGATGTCGCCACAGCCGACGATCAGCAAGCGCGGGCGCTTGAACCCCGATGGCAGGTCGCGCGACGCGGCGTTCACGCGCGAATCACGGGGAGATCGGGGCTGCGGGCAAAATCATCGATCCAGTTTAACGGTCACCGAAGGTCAGCCCCTCATGTCATTCACCGTCACCGTGCAGCCCAGCGGCCGCAACTTCCAGGTCGCCCGCGACGAACCCATTCTCAGCGCCGCGATCCGCGAGGGCGTGGGCCTGCCCTATGGCTGCAAGGACGGCGCCTGCGGCTCGTGCAAGTGCCGGCTGCTCGAAGGCCGGGTGATCCACGGCGTGCATCAATCGAAGGCCTTGAGCGCCGAGGAAGAAGCGGCCGGCTGGATCCTCACCTGCCAAGCCGCGCCGCAGACTGATGTGGTGCTGGAAGCCCGCACCGTTCCCGGTGCCGGCGAGTTCGCGGTGCGCAAGATGCCGAGCCGCGTGACCAGCATCCGCAAGCCGGCGCCCGACGTGGCGATCCTGCAATTGCAATTGCCGGCCAACGACCGCTTGCAGTACCACGCCGGCCAGTATGTCGAGTTCATCCTGCGCGACGGTGCGCGCCGCAGCTATTCGATGGCGAACGCGCCGCACACGCAGATCGACACGCCCGGCATCGAACTCCACCTGCGCCACCTGCCCGGCGGCAAGTTCACCGACCATGTGTTCGGCGCGCTGAAGGAGAAAGACATCCTGCGCGTCGAAGGCCCGTTCGGCAGCTTCTTCCTGCGCGAGGATTCCGAGAAGCCGATGATCCTGCTCGCCTCGGGCACCGGCTTCGCACCGATCAAGGCGATCATCGAACACCTGCAGTTCAAGCACAGCCAGCGCCACGCGGTGCTGTACTGGGGTTGCCGCAGCAAGGCCGATCTGTACCTGCACGACTGGGCGCTCGAGGCGGCCGCGAAGATGCCGAACCTGCACTACATCCCGGTGCTGTCGGAGGCGAAGCCGCATGACGACTGGACCGGCCGCACCGGCCTGGTCCACCAGGCCGTGATGCACGATTACCCGAGCTTGATGAACCACCAGGTCTATGCCTGCGGCGCGCCGATCATGGTGGCGTCGGCTCAGCACGATTTCGTCGTCAAGAGTGGGCTGCCGGACGATGAGTTCTTCGCTGATTCGTTCACCTCGGAGGCCGACAAGCACGGCGCCTGA
>JANXZA010000254.1 GCA_025355745.1 Rhizobacter sp.
CGGCACCGAAGTCGTGTTCGAGAGCATCCCGACCTTCCCCGACGCCGGCCGCTTCTGGAAGATGATCCAGGACCACAAGGTGACGATCTTCTACACCGCACCCACGGCAATCCGTTCGCTGATCAAGCTGGCCGAAGGCAATGCGGCCGTGCATCCGGACCGCTACGACCTGACGAGCCTGCGCATCCTCGGCTCGGTCGGCGAGCCGATCAACCCTGCGGCCTGGGAGTGGTACTACAAGCATGTGGGCGCCAGCCGCTGCCCGATTGTCGACACCTTCTGGCAGACCGAGACCGGCGGCCACATGATCACGCCGCTGCCGGGTGCCACGCCGATGGTGCCGGGCTCGTGCACCTTGCCGTTCCCCGGCATCATCGCCGACGTGGTCGATGAAACCGGCAAGGACGTGCCGTGGGGGCAGGGCGGCATCCTGGTCGTGAAGAAGCCGTGGCCGAGCATGATCCGCACGATCTGGGGCGACCCACAGCGCTTCAAGAGCAGCTACTACCCGGAAGATTTCCAGGGTCGGTATTACCTCGCCGGCGACGGCGCGATCCGCGATGCGAAGACCGGCTACTTCACGATCACCGGGCGCATCGACGATGTATTGAACGTGAGCGGGCACCGCATGGGCACGATGGAGATCGAATCGGCGCTGGTCTCGTGCACCGAACTCGTCGCCGAGGCGGCGGTGGTCGGGCGCCCGGACGACACCACCGGCGAGGCGATCTGCGCCTTCGTTGTGCTGAAGCGCTCGCGGCCCACCGGCGAAGAAGCGAAGGCCATCGCCAAGCAGTTGCGCGACTGGGTCGGCAAAGAGATCGGCCCGATCGCCAAGCCGAAAGACATCCGCTTCGGCGACAACCTGCCGAAGACGCGTTCGGGCAAGATCATGCGCAGGTTGCTGCGCTCGGTGGCGAAGGGCGAGGCGATCACGCAGGACACGTCGACGTTGGAGAACCCCGCCATCCTGGATCAGTTGTCGGAGAACAACTGATCGACGGCCGCGGCGCGCATCGCCGGCCGAAGTATGGGGTGAGGGAGCCGAGCATCAGTCCTTGTCCCAGTTGCGCGGGCGGGCGGGTGCGGGGCATTGCTCCCTTTCCCGCTTGCGGGAGAGGGCGGGGGTGAGGGTCGGCGGGTGACAAAAGCCGTCGCTTCTTCGCGAACGACCGGCGCTTTGGATCCTTTCAACCCGCCGCCTTGATCAGATCGGCCGCCTTCTCCGCAACCGCGATCACCGGCGCGTTCGTGTTGCCGCCGACGATGCGCGGCATGATGGAGGCGTCGACCACGCGCAGCGCTTCAATTCCGTGCACTCGCAACTGCGCATCGACCACGTCCATCGGTCCGGGGCCCATCCGGCAGGTGCCCACCGGGTGGTAGATCGTGTCGGCATGGTCGCGGATGAACTGCTCGATCTGCGCATCGGTCTGCGCCTGCGCCGAGGCCGGCAGTTCGCGGCCGCCGAACCCCGCCAGCGCCGGCTGCGCCAGGATGCCGCGCATCAACTTGAAGCCGCGCACCAGACGCTCCACGTCTTGCCGCTCGGCCAGGAAGTTAGGGTCGATCAAGGGCACGGCCATCGCGTCGTTGCTGGCCAGCGCCACGCTGCCCCGGCTCAGCGGGCGCAGCAGGCACACATGGCACGAGTAGCCGTGGCCGAAGATGGTCTTGCGGCCGTGGTCGAGCAGCTTGCCGATCACGAAGTGGAGTTGCAGATCGGGCAGCGCTTCGCATGGCTGGCTCTTGATGAAGCCGCCGGCCTCGGCAAAGTTGGTGGTCAGCATGCCTGTGCGCCGGTTGCGCCATTCGTAGATGCCCTTGATCACGTTCCAGGCGCCGGTGAGCGACAGGCCGAACAGGTCGGTGAGTTGCGGTGCGTCCACCACCTGCACCACGTCCGGGTGGTCGTGCAGGTTCGCGCCGACGCCGGGCAGGTGGTGTGCGATTGCAATGCCGTGCTGCTGCAAGTGCGCGCCCGGGCCGATGCCGGACAGCATCAGCAACTGCGGCGACTGCAATGCTCCGGCGCACAGCAGCACCTCGCGGCTCGCCGTCAACTGCTTGAGTTCGCCACCCATGCGCACCTCCACCCCCACCGCGCGCCGGCCTTCGAGCAGGATGCGCGTCGTGTGCGCGCCGGTCATCACCTGCAGATTGCTGCGACTCAGGTTCGGCGTTAGGTAGGCCTTCGCGGCGCTGAAGCGCTCGCCGTTGCGGTGGGTCACCTGGTACTGGCCGACACCTTCCTGGTCGGCGGCGTTGAAGTCGGGGTTGACGCGCTGGCCGGCCTGCCGGGCGGCGTCGATGAACAGCGCGCCGAAGCGGTTCGGGCTGCGCAGGTCCATCACGTTCAGCGGCCCGCCAGTGCCGTGGAAGGCATCGGCGCCGCGCTCGTTGTTCTCGGCCCGCTTGAAGTACGGCAGCAGATCGTCGTAGCCCCAGCCAGGGTTGCCGAGTGAGGCCCAGTGGTCGTAGTCTTCACGTGGGCCGCGCAGGTAGATCATCGCGTTGATCGAGCTCGAGCCGCCCAGCACCTTGCCGCGGGGCTGGTAGCCGCGTCGGCCGTTCAGGCCCGGCTGCGCAACGGTCTCGAAGGCCCAGTTGGCCTGCTTCGTCTGCGCCAGCAAGGCCAGGCCGGCCGGGCAGTGGATCAACACATTGGAGTCGGCGGGGCCGGCTTCGAGCAGGCAGACCTTGACGTTCGGGTCTTCGCTCAGGCGCGCGGCGAGCACGCAACCGGCGGAGCCGCCGCCGATGATGATGTAGTCGAACAAAGGAGTCTCCGGTACTGCGAAATCTTGCGCCGATGGGATCGGCAGTCGGCGAGCGATGATATCGACGCAAGCGGGATCAACTTAGGGCGCGATGCCTAGGAAAAGCAAAGCCGTCACCGTCTGGACACGCAGCCGGTGCATCCGCTTTCGGCAGCCGTCCGTACATTTCAAGGTCAATGCGGTTCCGGCAATATCATCGCCATCGGGAAATCGCAAAGCGAAGGGGCTGCAATGAAATCGATCCGGCTGTTTTTCGGCGCGTCCGTTCTGGGTGCAGTCGCTTGCTTGGTCGGCGCTGCGCCCGCCTGGGCTGCGCTTGACATCGGCGAGAAGGCGCCCGACTTCACTGCCCCGGCTGCCTTGGCCGGCAAGCAGTTCAACTTCTCGCTGGCCGAGTCGCTCGCCAAGGGGCCAGTGGTGCTGTACTTTTTCCCGGCCGCGTTTTCGGTCGGCTGTTCAGCCGAGGCTCATGAGTTTGCCGAGGCGATCAGCAAGTACCAGGCGCTCGGTGCGTCGGTGATCGGGGTATCGACGGACGACATCGAAACCCAGACCAAGTTCTCGATGCAGGCCTGCCAGGGCAAGTTCCCGGTCGCTTCGGATTCGGGCAAGACGGTGATCAAGTCGTACGACGCGGCGATGATGATCCTGCCCGACTATGCAAACCGTGTGTCGTATGTGATCGGCCCCGACCGATCGGTGCTCTACAGCTACCAGAGCCTGAACCCGAGCAAGCATGTCGAGAAGACGCTGGGTGCGCTGCGCGAGTGGGAAAAGGCGAAGGTCGCCAAGTAGGCCGGGCGCTGCGTCTGACGCTGCGCCTAACTTTCCGATCGAGCGGAGCCGGCCGTCACGGGCAGGCGCACAGTTGCCTCAAGCCCCGGCTGCGCGTTGCGCAAGGTCAAGGTGCCGCCATGTGCTGCGGCCACCAGCCGGCACAGGTACAGGCCCAGCCCGACGCCACCAGTGCTGCGCTGGCGCGAGGTGTCGGGTCGGTAGAAGGCCTGCGCGAGGCGCTCGAGCTGCGTGGCCTCGACGCCCGGCCCGTGGTCGCGAACCACCAGAGTCACCGCGTCGCCTTCCAGAACGGTCGACAAGACCGGCGGTGACGCCGCGCCGGCGCTGTGGCGCAGCGCGTTGTCGACCAGGTTGCGCAGCAGCAAGCGGATGCGGGACGGGTCGAGTGCCAGGGCCGGCACATCGTCGGCCAGATGGCAGACCAGTTCACCGCTGCCGATCGGCGCCGCGCAAGCCTCGTTGATGAGCGCGTTCAGGTCGGTGGGCACGGTGTGCAGCACGGCGTGGCCACCGGCCAGGCGTTCGCTTTCGAGCAGGTCGGCGATCAGGTCGCGCATCTGCGCCAGATCGCGCAGCAAGGCGTCGCGCGGCGGCCCGTCGCCCACCAGTTCGGCGTTCAGCCGGGCGCGGGTCAACGGCGATCGCAGCTCGTGGCTGATCGCCAGCAGCAGCCCGCGCTTGGCCTCCAGCCGGTCGTGCAGCGCCTCGGCCATGCGGTTGATGCGATTGGCCAGATCGCCGAGTTCGTCGTGGCGGCGGGGCCGGATCGGCTGCGAGAAATCGCCTCCGCCGTAGCGCATCGCACCGGCGCGGATGTCGGCCAGCGGGCGCAGCAGCCGGTGCACCACGGCGTAGGCCAGGGCGATCAGCAGCAGCAGTGCGGCGAGCGTGGCCCAGCCTATCAGGCGCGGGCGGTCTTCGGGGGAATCGTCAGGTGACACGTCACGCGATTCATCACGGGAAACATCACGAGCCACTTCACGAAAGGGCGAAGCCAGGCCGAAGCTGATGCGGTGCCCATCTGCCAGCAGGCGCACCGGGAGCCACGGGTTGCCGGGCTGGCCTGGGTGGCGGGTTTCGCGGCGCGCATCGCGCCGGCCCGCAGGATGCGACGACCAGTTCACGCTCGGCCCGTCGATGCGAATGCGCAGTGGCAGGCGTTGGGTCAAGGCCTGCGCTTTCGCGACGTCGGGCGGCGTGCCGATCTGCGCGGTGAGGTTGTCGATGTAGTCGGCGATCAGCGGGCTGGCATAGCCCTGCCAGCCGGAGCGCAGCGCGGCCTGCATGCCGAGCACGAAGGTCACGCTCATGGCCAGCGCCAGCGCCACGAACAACGCCACCAGCCGCAGGCCGAGCGAATGCCGCCAGCGCCCCGAGGAGCGCTGCCACGCACCCCGCCAGCGCGCCCACCGGCCGCGTCGCGCGGCGCCTGTTGCCGGGCTCACCGTCGCGCTCCGGCGAAGGTGTAGCCGACGTTGCGCAGCGTCTTGATGCAGTCCAATGGTTCGAGCTTGCGGCGCAGCCGGCTGACGAGGATGTCGACGGCGCGCGTGTACAGATCCGCCTCGTGGCCGCGCAGCCGGTTCAGGATCTCGTCGCGGCTGAAGACCTTCTGCGGCTCACTGGCCAGCAGCACGAGCAGCTCGAACTCGGTGCTCGTCAGCTCGACGGGCTGGTTGCCGCACTGCACCTGGCGCCGCTCCAGGTCGATCTGCAAGCCGTCGAAATCGAGGCGCCGCAGGTTCGGTGCCGACACGCGTGCGCGCCGCAGGATGGTCTGGATGCGGGCCAACAGTTCGCGCGGCTCGAAGGGCTTCGGCAGGTAGTCGTCGGCGCCGATTTCCAGGCCGACGACGCGGTCCATCACGTCGCCGCGCGCGGTCAGCATGATGACCGGCACATCGCTTTCGCGGCGGATCGTTCGGCACAGCTCGAAGCCGTCCATCTCGGGCAGCATCACGTCGAGAATCACGGCGTCGAAGGGCCGGGCGGCG
>JANXZA010000271.1 GCA_025355745.1 Rhizobacter sp.
GGTCGCCCCAAGGGCGAATCACATCGCGCGCAGCAGTCAGCGGCTCTGCGCGTGCCGCGCGCAGCGCGCCGGCGCCATCAAGCTCAGGAGTCGTGCGCCTTGGCCGCGGCGCGGCTGCGGGGCTTGGCGCCTTCGGCAGCCTTGGGCGCAGGTTTTTCGGTCGCAACACCGGCCTTAGCGGCCTCGGCCTTGACACCTTCGGCCTCGGCGGCGGCCTTCGCGCCCGCATTCGCCAGCTGCGTGCTGAGCTGCGGCGCCACGGCCTCGATTTTGTTCTCGCGCATGTAGTCGTTCATGTCGCGCCAGCCGGCGAACACGGCCGCCTTGTCGGCCTTTTTGTTCATCGTGTAGCAGTCTTCGATGGCGCGCCCGGCGTGGCGGCAGGCAGCGCCGACGGCCTTGCCTTCGGCATCGCGCGCGGTCGCCACTTTCTCAGGCGATTCGATGCCCAGCGCGCCGCCGACCATGTCGCAGCCCGCCAGCAACAAGGCGGCGAGCAGGAGGGCAGACGAGAGCGGGCGTTGCATGATTTGGCGTCGGGTTCTGCCACCGTTATCGACGCCGTGCCGTCAATCTTGAGGGCCGCGACGCGGACCTTCAGCGCACCTCAGGCGCCATCGCCAGCAGCCGCTCAACGCGTTCTTCGGTCGACGGGTGGGTCGAGAACAGGCCGCGCAAACCGCCTGCGGACAAGGGGTTGACGATCATCATTTGCGCGGTCTCCGGGTGGCGCTCGGTGGTCTGGAGCGGCACGCCCTGCGCAATGCGATGGATCTTCTGCAGCGCCGACGCCAGCGCCTGCGGTTCGCCCGAAATTTCAGCACCGCCGCGATCGGCCTCGAACTCGCGCCCTCGGCTGATCGCCATCTGGATCAGCCCGGCAGCGATCGGTGCGAGCAGCATCACCAGCAGGCCGACGATCGGGTTCGTCGACCGGCCTTCGCCGTTGCGCCCACCAAAGAACATCGCGAAGTTGGCGAGCATCGAGATCGCCCCGGCCATCGTCGCGCTGATGGTGCTGATGAGGATGTCGCGGTGCCGCACATGGGCCAGCTCATGCGCCATCACGCCGCGCAACTCGCGCTCGGTGAGTGCGCGCAGGATGCCGGTGGTGGCGGCCACCGCAGCGTGCTCGGGGTTGCGGCCGGTGGCAAAGGCGTTCGGCGCGTCTTCCTCGATCAGATACACCTTGGGCATCGGCAACTGCGCGCGCTGCGCGAGTTCGCGCACCATGCGGTAGAACTGCGGCGCCGAGGTCTCGTCGACCTCTTTGGCGTTGTACATCTTCAGCACCAGCTTGTCTGAAAACCAGTAGCTGAAGAAGTTCATGCCGAGCGCGACGACCAACGCAATCATCATGCCCTGGGCGCCGCCGAGCACCGAGCCGAGGGCCATGAAGAGGGCGGTGATCGCCGCCATCAGGATGGCGGTCTTCATCAGGTTGAACATCGTCGGGGGTCCTGGTGGGTCATCTCAGGAACATAGATGTGGCCGGCGTGACCTGGTTTCAACGCGTCACTGTGCAACGGGCGCGAAGACCTTGCCGGCAGGCATCGGCCGCCCCTGCAGAAACTGCGCGGCACTCTGGCGCTTGCCGCCGGGGCGTTGCAGTTCGGTGAGCCGCAAGGCGCCTTCGCCGCAGGCCACGGTGATGCCTGCATCGCCTGCGAACAACACCTCGCCGGGCGCGCCGTGGCCTGGCACGACCGTGCCACGCCAGCACTTGACCGCCTCCGTTTCGAGCACGCCGGTAGCGCCTGGAAACGGGTCGAACGCGCGCAGCCGGCGTTCGACCGCAGCGGCGCTCTCGCGCCAGTCGATCGGCGCTTCGGCCTTGTCGATCTTGTGCGCGTAGCTCATGTCTTCAGCGGGCTGCGCGCATCGCACCAGTGCACCGCGAGCTGCCAGTTTCAGCGCCTCGACGATGAGCCGGCCGCCGAGTGCGGCCAGCGTGTCCTGCAGGCTCGCGGTGCTGTCGTCGGCCGCGATGTCGATTGCTTCGACGAGCAGCATGTCGCCGGTGTCCAGGCCGGCGTCCATCTGCATGATGGTGATGCCGGTGCGCGCATCACCGGCCTCGATGGCGCGGTGGATCGGCGCGGCGCCGCGCCAGCGCGGTAGCAGCGAGGCGTGGATG
>JANXZA010000280.1 GCA_025355745.1 Rhizobacter sp.
TTTCCGGCCAGCCACCCTCGGTAGCCGACATCGGCAGACCGACCAACAGCAGCGAATTCAGAGCGATCCGGACGCACCGTCCCGCGCGGGCGGGCCCACACTTCCGCCCCGCGCGCTGCTCGCACACCGCCCAGGTAACCCGGCCCGTGACTTCCCACCTTCCACCGCCCGCAACAGGCCGCCGGTGATGGGCGATAACGAGCCCCTGAAGGTACCGCTGAGTTTAATCGTTAGCGTCGGTGCTGGCGTCACGGCGAGCGTGGAGAACAGCGACGGCAAGTTGGTGGCGATGATCTCCGCCGCACGCCAGTTCTAAGCGCAGATGAAGATGCTGCAGACGACCGAGGCGAACGAGAAGGCGGCGGCGCAGTTGTTGACGGCGAACTGAGGTTGCGGGCGGCGATCCGCTGCGCTCGCCGCGGGGAAGCTGTCCCATGCTTTGAAGATGCCCCGAAGCTCAGTCGTGCACGCTGAAATGACCGGTGCGCAGCAGGGCTTCGCGGTCGGCGCGGGCCACGCGTTGGACCGGCTGTGCGGCCGAGAAGCGGTATTCGATGCCGCTGACCGGCCCGCGCACGACGATCGGCGAGCGCGCCAGGTAGCGCAGGCTGACCGCACCGAACGGCGCACCGAACGGCGCAACCACTGCTGGCCGCGGCGCCATGGCCGGCGGTGCGGGGCGCGGGTCAGCGAACGATGTGAAGTGGGCCGGCGTCGTGGCCGGCATCGGCTGCAGGCTCTTGGGATGGGTCACGGTCGATGACTGGATCAACGCCTCTCGTCTCTGTCCGCAGCAAGCCATCCTCGTCTCCTTCGGCAGGTTGAATGATTGCGGCCGGGGTGGGCCCAAGACGCTGCAGCAGGCAGGCGGCACCCGACAGGCCGAGCCACGCCAGCAGCCACTCGACCGGGTCGCGTGCCACCGCCAGCGCAACCGGCGCAGCGACCCACAGGCTGACGCAGTGGAAGCAGTCGAGCAGGCGGCCCCAGAGGCCGTTGCCAAGTGCCACGCGCAGGCGCAGCACCGCGTCCCACGGGCCGTCTTCGTGCGCCAGCAGGTGCGCCACGCGCCAGGTGGCGAAGACGCCGAGCACGAAAGCGAACCAGGGCGCGTCCATGCTCAATTGACGAGTGGCCGCAGGTCGTTGCAGATCTTCACCGGCCACGTCGCTTGCGCATAGTTGACGCCGCCGGGTCGTGACGTGGTGTCGTACACCGTCAGCGTGAAGGTGTAGATGCAGCACTCGCCGCGCGGCGTGGTGAAGGCGTCGGGCACCAGATAGGGCAGAGACGCCTTGCAGTCCGGGTCGATGGCGCGCAGGTCGAAAAGCGCCAGCAGGCCGATCTTTTCGGTCACGGTGGGAATGCCGCAGCGGGTGCCGGGGTCGCCCACCCGCGTCGTGCCCTGGAAGCACGCGCCGCCCGGCCCGGGCACCGGGATGTACAGCGCTGCGCCGCCCTGCTTGGCCACCGAGATCACGTAGTAGTCGAAGTTGTCGTTCGGCCGCATCGTGAAGGGCAGCATCGACTCGTCGATGTACTCGTCGTAGGCAATGCCCTTGAGCGGCAGACTCCATGCCACGCTGCAGTCTGGCGGCTGGGCGAACTGGCTGATGAACAGGTCGGCACACGGCGGCACCGCGTCGATGCGGATCTGCGCGGTGATCGGCTTGTTGTCGAGCCAGACCCGCTGGGTGTCGCAATAGGTGATGGCATTGGTGTCTTCGACCACCACCCGCACCGTGTACAGCCCGCTGAGCTGGCAACCCGGGACCACCGTATTCCACGCCGTCGGCGAGAGCAAGGCCTGCGGGTCGGTGAGGAAACACCACGGCGGGAACGGCACCGGCACCAGGCAATCGGGGGTCCAGTCGGCGGTGAGCACCGAGGTGTCGGTGCGCATGTTGATGGCGCGCAGCTTGGCCGGCGTGTCGAACACCACCGCCAAGATGTTGCTCCAGCCGGGGGTGGCGCAATCGGTCTCGTAGCCGGCCTTGTAGTCGAGCGTGTACTGTTTGATCTTTTGGTTGTCGTCACAGCCGCCGATGTAGGCCGAGCCCAGGATCTGCACGCTGGTGCCGAACGACGCCTCATACGTGCCGCCCGCCCGGGTGCAGCGCGCGGGCAGGCCGCTGACCAGACGCGCGGCGGGGTCGGTCCAGGCCGCATCGAGGGACGTGTTGCCGCCGATGCCCAGGATGCGAACGTCTTTCTTGAAGACCGAGAATGTGATCTGGCACGGCACGGTTTGCTGGTTGGCACCGAACACGGTCATGCGCACGACGTAGCTGCCGGCGTTCAACAAGGTGGTGTTCAGGTAGCCGAGCAGGCCGCCGCTGACCGCCACGTTCCCTTGCACCGTGTTGCCCGGTGGCACCGGCGGGTAGACGAAGTTGGAAGCGTGCCAGACCGCGCCATTCAGCGACCATTCGAGCACGTAGCGAACGAAGCCCAGGCCCGCCGCTGTGCCGTGGATCGGCACCACCATGGCGGGGATCGACGCGTTCACCTCTTCGGCCACGCAGCCATCGGGCCCGGTCAGTTGGCAGCTCAGTGGGCGGAAGCACTCGCGCAGGCAACGCCGGTAGAAGCGCAGGCAGCGGTACACATCGACCAGATTGCGGGCGCGCGCCAGGCAGCAGCCGAAGCGGATCGCGCACAGGCACCAGCAGCGGCAGAACCAGAACCACGGCTGCGCGCTGTGGGCCTTGAACGCGGCGGCGCCGAGCAGGGCTTGCGCGGTGTCGACGGTCAGCAGGCGTTCGAAGACGGCGGCGGCTTCTTCTTCACCCTCGTGGCAATCGAGTTCGCCTTTGTCGATGGCCTGCGGCAGGCCGGCCGTGAAATCGACCGTCGCGAGCTGGTCGGTAAGGTAGGGGCGGTACGCCTTGGCAAGCGCGCCGATCAAGGTGTCGAGGTCTTTACGCTCGGCGTCGCTGAGCCTGCCGGGCGTGACCGGCGTACCCAGCACCTGGCGCACGCACAACCAGTAGCGATACAGGTAATAGGCCGACAGGCGGAAGCCGCGCGGCCGTCGGCACACCAGCCAGCCGAAGATGATGCAGCAGCGAATGTGCAGCAGGCACCAGCGCCAGCCTTCGATGGAGCCGAGCAGTTCGCGCGCCTGCGGTGGCAGCAGCGCGAGGGTTACTTTCTCGTCCGCGAAGTTGCCGAACAGACGCTGCGCCGCCGCGATCTCGGCCTCGCAGTCGGGCTCGGCTTTTTCGGCTTCGTCACCCAGCGCCTGCAGGTTGCCGGCGCGCTTCAGGTCTTCTTCCAGAATCGGCCGGTACACATCGACCAACGCCTTCAGGACAATCTGAAATTCCGGGCTGGCCGGATCGGGATCGTTGGCTTCGGGGCCACGTGCTGCGGTGCTTTCGTCGTTCATGTTCATCTCCACAGTGAAGGGGCGAACGGCGCCGTTCGCAGCGTGCCAGGACGCAGCATGAAACGCACTTGCGCTGGCCCGAACAAATATAGGCGGGCGATTCACGCTCGACCAATGCGTACTTAGGGGTGCGACATGCTTGCTCCCTCTGGCCGCGACGGTCGTGTCAAGCTGGAATGTCGTTGCAACCCTGCGGGCCAGGGCCGTCTTGTTCACGGACAGGTTCCAAGGGCGAACCGAATTACCGAGGCGACCCTTTCGCGCCGATGCCTGCATCGCGTTCGCGGCGCCAGGCGGCCGGTGGCTTGCCCACCGAACGTTTGAAGGCGCGTGCGAACGCGGCCTCGGAGTCGTACCCGACCTCGACCGCAATCGTCGCGACCGTGCTGCGTGTCTCGAGCAGCAGCCGCGCGCCGGCCTGCATGCGCCACTGTGCCAGGTACTGCATCGGCGGCACACCGATCAGCTCGGCGAAGCGTTCGTGCAGTGCTGAGCGCGACAGGCCGACGCAGCGCCCGAGCTCGTCAATGGTCCAGTGCTGCGCCGGCTGCTCGTGCATCAGCGCCAGGGCGCGGCCGACGAAACGGTCGCGCAGGCCGGCAAGCCAGCCGGCGCTGTTCGGCGGCAGCTGGTCGGCATGGCGCCGCACCGCATCGACGAACATCATCTCGCTCATGCGCGCCAGCATTGCTTCGCCGCCGGGCCGGCGCGCAGACGCCTCGGCCACTGCCTGCTGCGTGAAGTTCGCGATCCAGGCGTTGTCGGCGCCGGCGCGCAGGTGCAGCAGGCGCGGCAGCGCGGCGATCAAGGGATTGAAGGGCTTCAGGTCGCATCCCAGAAAGCCGCACACGATCATCGCTTCGGCATCCGGATCGGGCTCCGCGCAGTCCATCTGCTGGACGTTCGCGCCCTTGTAGGAGATGCGCAGCGGCAACCGGTCGGTCGAGGCGTTGGGCGACCAGCTGAAATCGGCAACGCCGCGCAGGCCGGGCGCGCTCGACACCACATGGGCATTGCCATGCGGAAACATCACCACGTCGCCGGCCGACAGATGCACCGGCGGTTCACCGACGATGCCGGCCCAGCAGTTGCCCTGCGCGACCGCGTGGTACTCGATCACATGCTCGGTGCCGGGCATCAGCAGCGGCGCGATGTCCTTGGCAGCCGGCGCTTCGGCCGCCCACTGGCCGCTGCAGCTGACGTTGAAGAACACCGCACCGCGCAGCCGCACCGCGCGCAACACATCGGACAGCGTGTCCTGGCTCATCTCACGGCCACCCCGGCGCCGAGACCGAAGCGCCAGGAAACTGGCAACCGGAGGCAAGCCGCACAGCATCGGTCCGGGGGCAAAGCATCGAGTCAGTATGCGCCGTCGAGTCAACGTACCAACAGCACCACCCTGCCTTGCGCCTGCCGTTTCGTAACGGTCTGCAACGCTGCGCGGAAGTCGCTGAGCGGCAAGGTCTGGCTGACATGGGGGCGCAGCCGCCCCTGGGCAACCCAGTCAAGAATCTGCGCGTCGGCGGCCGCGCTTTGGTGCGGGAAGCGCTGCGTCCATGCGCCCCAGAATGCACCGACGATCGAGTAGTTCTTCAGCAGCAGCAGGTTCACCGCAACGGACGGAACCTCGCCGCTGGTGAACCCGATCGGCAGCATGCGCCCGCCCCAGTTCATCTGCCGGGTCATCGCCGTGAACACCTCGCCGCCGACATTGTCGAAGCACACGTCCACACCGCGCCCGTCGGTGATGGCCTTGATCCGGTCCCGCAGGTTTTCGCGGCAATAGTCGACCACCTCGCACGCACCGCGGTCGCGCACCAGCGCGGCCTTTTCGGGTGACCCGACACCGGCAATCACCCGCGCGCCGAGGTGCCGTGCCAGGTCGACCGCAGCCAGGCCCACGCCGCCGGCGGCACCGCTGACGAAGACGGTCTCGCCCGGTTGCACGGCGGCGCAAACGACCAGGCCGTAGTGCGCCGTGCCGTAGCCATGACGCACCGCGGAGCCGGTGACGAAGTCGACGGCGTCGGGCAAGCGCGCGGTCAGGTGTTCACTGGCCACCATCTGTTCGGCATACGAGCCGAACCAGCTGCCGCAACTGACCCGATCGCCGGGCTTGAAGCGCGTGACGCCATCACCCACCGCGGCGACGACGCCGGCCGCGTCGCTGCCCGGCACGAACGGCAAAGGCGGCCGCATCTGGTACTTGCCGGCGACCATGAGCGCGTCCATGAACGTCACCGCGCAGGCATGGACGTCGATGAGCACCTCGCCCGGGCCGGGCCGGGGCGCATCGATCTCGCCAAGTGACAGCGACTCCATCCCATCGAAGGCCGTGCAGACCACCGCGCGCATCTTCATGCCACCCCCCGCACGCGCACGGTCACCACCTCGGCCGATGCGCATTCAACGCCGCCTTGAAGCACCCGGCAGTTCACCACCGACTTGCGTTCGCCCGCATCGATGACGCGGGCGCGCAGCTCCATCTCCCGATCGATGGCCATGGGCAACAGGTAGCTGACCGTCAGCTTGCCGGTGACGAAGGCGAACGGTGGTGGCCCGTCTGCGAGGTCATGGCCGGTGTCTCGACACAGCGTGGCCATGGCGGTCCAGATCGCGTGGCAGTCGATGATCGACGCGACGGTGCCGCCGTAGACAAAGCCGGGATACCCGATGTGGAACGGCTTGGCGCGCCATCGACACACCAGCTCTTCGCCGGCCCACACGCTCTTGATCTGCAGGCCGTGATCGTTGAGCGCCCCGCAGCCGAAGCAGTGGACCTTGAGAACGTCCTGCAGCGGGCGACCTGATGCGGGGACTGCCGGGTCTGCCCGGTTTGCGATGTCTGTCGTCATGCGCACTCCATCAAAGAAGAAAAAAGCAGGTGTGTCATTGCGCGGCGAAATTCAGGATCGCCTGGATCACGGGCGCGCTGTCACCACACCACCAAAAGTGATCGGTGCCCTCGAGCGGGAGCCAGACTGCGCCGGGGATGCTCTGCGCAAGATGCTCGCCCGCCTCAAAGCGAACCGCGCGATCGCCGCGCCGGTGCATCACCAGCGTGGGCGCGCCGATGCGGGCCAGATCGGCACGCAGGTCGGCGTCGCGCAGGCCGCCGAGAATGGTTTCGAGCCCGCCCGGAGAAGCCGCATGCCGCACCAGGCGTGCCCACCAGGCGCGCAACGCGGGATCGTCCTTCCCGCTCGGCGCAAACGTCTCGATGCCCACCGGCCCGCCCCATCCGGCGATGAGCCGCTGCAGCCAGACGTCGTAGGCGGATGCGGGCAGCGCCCATGGGTAGTCGGGCGCCGCCGAGCCGCGTGCGAGCGAGCCGAACAGGCACAGGCCCTGCACGAGTTCCGGACGATCGACGGCCAGGCGCATCGCGCCCAGCCCGCCCTCGGACGACCCGAACAGCCATGCGCGCGGCACGTCGGCGTGATCGAGGATCGCCGCGATGTCGGCCGCCATCGCGGCTGGCGTGCTGGTGGCGCCCAGGCGCTCCGACAAGCCGACCCCGCGCCGGTCGAACAGGATCACCTGGAAGCGGTCTGCCAGGGCCTCGACAAAGGCCCGGAAGGCCGGGAGCTCGAGCGCGATCTCGATGTGACAGACGAAGCCGGGGCAGACCACCAGGGTTTGATCGCCCGTCCCGAGCGTCGTGTAGGCCACGGCGCCCAGCTCGCCTTCGGCGAAGTGCACGCCGGGCCGCTGCGCCCAGTGGGACGCCAGCCGCTTCAGGTCCTGCGTCGTTCGCAGGTAGGCCCGTTCGGTGTGCGGGCCGGGCTTGATGCCGAACTCGGCTCGCAAGACCTCGGCGCAGCGCGCGTAGGCGGCCTCGACGCCGGCGCTGTGGCCCTGCAGGGCGTGCAGCTGCATCAGCAGAACGTGGCTCGGTTCACAGTACACGTCCAGGGCAATCAGCAGCTCGGCAAGCTCCAGTGCCGACGCAAATTCGCGCC
Organism: Rhizobacter sp.; assembly: GCA_025355745.1. Lineage (GTDB taxonomy): Bacteria > Pseudomonadota > Gammaproteobacteria > Burkholderiales > Burkholderiaceae_C > LMDS01. Next base: position 7,354 of record JANXZA010000280.1, read on the forward strand.
GCTTGCCAAGCGCGTCGATCAGGCGCGCGAGCAGGCGCGCCAGCAGGCGTTCGTGCTCGATCGAGGCAGCGGTGAGCCAGTCGTCGAAGATCTCGGACCCGAGGGCGATGCCTTGCAGCAGCGGGCGGCGCGCACGCGCGACCCATTCGCGGGCTTCCTGCAGGGTGGCGTCGTCGAACGTCGCCGTGGCGACCGCGCGGCGGGAGAATTGTGCGAATCGAAGTGCATCGATCTCGATGCTTTGTGCAATCAGCGCGAGGCCATCGTTGTCGGACGACAGGACCCTGCTGCCCACCTCATCTTCGATCGCGTAGACCAGCCTGCGCAGACGCGTGCGCCCCTGCGTTTCGTCGGCGTTCGGCCACAGCATGGCGGCCAGGTGGGCCCGCGGCGCAGGCCCCCCGTTGAAGCCGAGGTAGGCCAGCAGCGCGTAGGCGCGCTTCAGCGGGAGCCGCGTTTCATGCCCGTGCACGACGGCGACGGGCACGCCGAAGACCTGCAGTTCCAACTTGGGTGGTGGGGTGCGAGACAACATGGAAGGTTTATAGCGGGGCACGGGCTGGCTGCACAGGGACGTTGAAGGGACGGCCGACTTCTAGGCTTGCGATCCAACCTGCCTTTGCCCAAGGACCAGGCCGAGCGCGCACTGTCTTCGTCCTGGCCGCCGACACCGACAACGGCGGACTCGCGAGCAAGTGCCGGCGACGTTGGGTTGGGCATCCGAACCCGCAAAACCAAAGAATCACGCCGGTCGTCGCTACCGAATCGCGACGGAGCCCTTCATCCATCCGACACCATCAGGAGCCGCTCTTGAACGCACCTCTTCCGAACACATCGCTTGTGCATGCATTGCCCTATCTCACGCTGGACCGGAACGCCGGGCTCCTGCCTCCGTCCGAGGTCGCGGACTTCGCGGCCCAGATCAGCGGCGGCACGCTCACACCTTCCGACGACGGTTATGACGAGGCCCGCAAGGTCTGGAACGCCAGCGTCGATCGGCGCCCGGCGCTGATCGCGCGCTGTGCCACGACCGGCGACGTTCAAGCCGCCGTGCGTTTTGCCGCCGCCCGCCGGATGCTGCTCAGCGTGCGCGGCGGAGGTCACCACATCGCCGGCAACGCGGTGGCCGAGGGTGGCCTGATGATCGACCTGTCGGGCATGCGCACGGTCAGCATCAACGTTCAGACGCGAACCGCGCGCGTCGGCCCCGGCGCGTTGCTGGCCGATCTGGACCGCGAGTCGCAGTCCCAGGGTCTGGCCACGCCGCTTGGCATCAACTCCACCACCGGGGTGGCGGGTCTCGCCCTCGGTGGCGGCTTCGGCTGGCTGACGCGTCGATACGGCATGACCGTCGACAACCTGCTCGGCGCCACCGTTGTGACGGCCGACGCGGTAGTGCATGAGGTTTCGGCCACTGCCGAGCCTGACCTGTTCTGGGCCTTGCGCGGCGGCGGCGGCAACTTCGGCGTGGTGACGTCGTTCGACTTCAAGCTGTACCCGGTCGGCCCCGAGGTGTACGCCGGCCTGGTTGTCTACCCGTTTGCACAAGCCCAAAAAGTCTTGCGTGCATGGCGCGACTTCACCGCCAGCTCGCCCGACGAACTGAGCGTGTGGACCGTGCTGCGCAAGGCACCGCCGTTGCCGTTTCTGCCAGCCTCGGCGCACGGCACCGAGGTGGTGATCTTCGCGCTGGTCTACAGCGGCGACGTCGAGGCCGGGCGGCGCACTGCGGCCCCGGTGCTGCAGTTCGGCGCGCCAATCGCCAGCGCGCTGGGGCCGACGCCGTATGCCGCTTTCCAGACCGCCTTCGACCCGCTGCTCGCGCCAGGTGGGCGCAACTACTGGAAGTCGAACAACTTCAGCTCGCTGAGCGATGCGGCGCTCGATCAGATGATCGTCTCGGCCGCGCAACTGCCCGGAGCCGAGTGCGAAATCTTCGTGGCCCAGCTCGGTGGTGCGATGGGACGGGTGGCACCGACGGCCACCGCATTCGCGGGCCGCGACGCGCGCTACATCATGAACGTGCACGGTCGATGGTCCGATTCGCGCGACGATGAGCGGGTGCGCGCTTGGGCACGCAAGGTCTTCGAAGACGCTGCACCGCACGCCACCGGCGGCGGCTACGTCAACTTCCTGACCGATGACGAAGCCGAACGCGTCGCCGCGACCTACGGCGCGAACCATCCGCGCCTGCAGTCCGTGAAGCAGCGTTACGACCCGCACAACCTGTTCCGCATGAACATCAACGTCACGCCGGCTGGCGCACAGCGGTTTGATGCATCGGCGCCAGCCCTTACCGGGCATGACCACAACCGGAGCCTTCCATGAAAGTCATCGTCTTCATCTACGGCATCGTCAGCTACGCGCTCGGCGTTGCATCCCTGCTCTACCTCATCTGTTTTCTCAGCAACATCGTGGTGCCGAAAACGATCGACTCCGCACCGGTCGGCGCGGTGGCGCCGGCGGTGCTGGTCGATCTGATCCTGGTCGGTCTGTTCGCCTTTCAGCACAGCGTCATGGCGCGCCCCGGGTTCAAGGAACGCTGGACCCGCATCGTTCCGAAGCCGGCCGAACGCAGCACCTATGTGTTGATGACGGGCCTGGTGCTGGCGCTGTTGTGCTGGCAATGGCAGCCGATCGAGGGGGTCGTGTGGAACGTCGAAGGAGCGGTCGGCAAAGGCCTGCTCCAGGCTCTGTTCTGGCTCGGCTGGGTGATCCTGTTCGCGTCGACCTTCATGATCAATCACTTCGACCTGTTCGGGCTGCGTCAGGTCTACCTGCGACTGAAGAACCAGCCGTACCGGCCGGTGCCCTTCGTGGAGGTGGCGCTGTACCGCTTCGTGCGCCACCCGATCATGCTCGGGCTGTTGATCGGCCTGTGGGCGACGCCTTCCATGAGCGTGGGGCACCTGCTGTTCGCCGCCGCCACCACCGTCTACATCTTCATCGGCATCTTCCTTGAAGAACACGACACGCGCCGAGCCCTAGGCGAAACCTACGAGCGCTACCGGCGCGAGACTTCGATGATCGTGCCGCTGCCGCGCAGCAGGACATAGGAGCGTCGAGAACGGGCGTCTGCGTGCCATTTGACCAAACTTCAACGGAGGTAACCATGCCGATCGAAACCCAGGCCGTCCTGCAACGCCATCTTCAATCGGCCGGCGAAAGCGTCGATGCCGTGATGGCTGACTATGTTGAGGAGTCGGTCCTGATCACTCACGAAGCGACGTATCGCGGCCGGGCGCAGATTCGCTCGTTCTTCACCGAGTTGCTCGAAGGCGGCACCCAGGGGTTTCTCGGCGTGCTTGAAATGAAGCGCCTGGAAGTCGTCGGCGAACTGGCCTTCATCTTCTGGGAGGCGAAGCCGTGGTTTCTCTTCGCGACCGATACGCTGCTCATTCGCGATGGAAAGATCCTGCTCCAGACCTTTGCCGCCCATACCACTGCGGTCAACGCGCGGCTGGCGGCATGACCGGCTCCGGGATAAGTTGACGAGGTCGGATCCAGCCGCACGTCGCTGTCAATTCGGATCCGACCGATCAGCCCGGAGAACGGCCGCAAGTTCGGAGCCGGCAGAAGCTCGCCCGTCATCCGCCTTGACGGCCCGCGGCTGGCGGCCTGGCGCTTGCGTTTGATGTTGTCGCCACACCCGGCGTCACCGCCCACCGCAACTTGGCCGAGCTCGAGCGCGGGTTGTCGCGCTGCTCTTCAAAGGAAGGCCGGACCGGATCGGGCGCCACGCGGGCATAGGTACCGGAGCGTTCGCCAGCCTGGAACGCCTTCTTCACGCGCCGGTCCTCGCCCGAATGAAAGCTCAGGATCGCGACCCGCGCGCCGGGGTTCAGGCAACTCGGCAGCAAGGTCAGAAAACGATCGAGCACGCCGAGTTCGTCATTCACCGCAATGCGCAGCGCCTGGAACGTGCGTTGCAATGCCTTGCGGGTTTCGCTCAGGCGCTCGGCCTCGGGCAGGCTCGCCTTCAAGCTTGCCTGCAGCGTGCTGCGAACCCGCTGCGCCAGTTGCCGGGTGGTCTCGATGTACTGGCCCTGTAGCGCGGCGGCCAGCGGCGCGGCGAAGGGCTCGTCGGCGTTGTCCACCAGCAGTTCGCGCAGTTGCTGGCGCGTCACCGATTGCAGCAGCGCCGATGCCGACTGGCCGGCGCTCGGATCGAGCCGCAGGTCGAGCGGCCCGTCGGTCTTGAAACTGAAACCGCGCGCCGGGTTGTCGATCTGCATCGACGAGACGCCCAGGTCGGCGAGCACGAAGTCGAAGCCGCCACCGGCCTCGGGCAGCAGGCGCGTCAACTCTGCAAAGTTGCAGCGGCGCAGCACCAGCATCGAGGCGTCGAAGCCCAGGGCGCGCAGGCGCGCTTCGGTGCGCGGCAACTCGATCGGGTCGACATCGACGGCGAACAGGCGCCCGCCCGGCGCCAGCCGCGCCAGCAGCGCTTGCGCATGGCCACCGAAACCGAGCGTTGCGTCGAGCCCTGTTTCGCCCGGTTTCGGGTCGAGGAGGGCGAGGATTTCGGCCACGCAGATCGGCCGGTGCATGCCGGCCGGCGTCTGGCCCCGCGCCAGCACCTTGCGCAATTCATCGGCATGCGCGGCGGGGTCGAGCTCCTTGTATTTTTCTTCGAAGCGACGCGGATGCGTGCCGGTGTATCGCACCCGGCGCTGGTGAGGTAGAGCGTCATCGGCCATGGCGTGGATTGTCCGGCACCGCGCGCGGCATCGGATCGGACCGGCGTTGCGGTGGCGTGCCTGCATCAGGCGCCGTGGACCTCTCGCCCCACCGAGGCACGCCTTGAAGCGCCTGCACCAGGCGGACAAGATTGATGGGCAGCAACAGCAGGTGAAGCGTCATCACCGGCGGGATGTCGGCCAGCCAACCGTCGCCGATGAAGGCCAGGTTGGCCGCCACCGCGAAGCTGCGCAAGCAGCACGCGCGCTCGCAGCAAAACGTCATCAGCACCAGCGCGCAGGCGCACCAGCCGAGTCCGCTCGCGGCACTCATGGCCACGGCTGGTATGGGTTGGGGACGTAGCCGGCGGGCGCGCGCTGATGCGCGGCGTCGGCAAGGGCTTGAAAGCGACGGCGTCGGACAGGTTGGGCGGGCTGCATGCGATGGACCTCGGGGCTCGAAGCATCGGAACCATTCCTGCCACCGCCCGCACTCGAACGGACGCAGCCTCGCGTCAAAAGCGGACAGGCTTGCCGACATTCTTCCAGTTCAACGCAGGCTTGCCAGCTCGATCGGGCAGGTCGGTGCCTCAGATTGTTTGCGCCCCCACCAGCCTGCCGAGCGCCTTGTCGAAGGTGGCCAGCGGCAGGTGGCCGCACTTGCGGGCGATCTCCAGCACCAGGCAATCTGAAAACCCAAGAGCCGGCCGAGCGCGGAAATGCGCCAGAGCGCGTGCGACAACATCGGCATCCTGGAGCACCAGGGTTTCGTGCAAGAGCAACAAATCCAGCGCGGCAATCAGTTGCCTCGCGGTGCGCGCATAGACCGCGTCGAGCACCCGCACGGCTTCGGCCAGAACAAGGTGCGATACCCAAGCCCCTTTGGCGACTGCCTGGTCGGCGGCAGCCGCCTGCCTGGCGTCGTCGCGCGCCAGCATGCGCACCAGTACGTTGGTGTCAACGGCCAGCATGGCGGCGCTGGATGCGCTGGCGAATGCCGTGCTTCAACTCGACGAGGGTCTTGGCCGGCAAAGGCGATGGATCTCCAGCGAACAAGGCGTGGTGCACCTGGTTCGTGGTGTGGCGCTTGGCACGCTCGACCACGATGCGGTCCCCCTCCTGCGACCAGACCAGCACCGAACCGGGCATCAGGTGCAGGAAGCTGCGCACGGCTGCGGGCACCGACACCTGCCCTTGAGAGCTGAGCTTGGTCTGGGATTTTTGCATGCCCGTACAGTATCACTTTACCGTGGTAATGAAAACCTGC
>JANXZA010000013.1 GCA_025355745.1 Rhizobacter sp.
GCACACGGCCCGCCACTTCGACACCACCGGCGACCTGATCGCCGCATTGGCCGAGGCGCCCGACTGCCGCGCGGTGGTCGTGAAGGGCTCGCGCTTCATGGCGATGGAGCGCGTCGTCGCTGCGCTGATCGACGACGCACAAGACGCACACGACGCACACGACGCACACGACGCAAACGGCGCAGCCACGGGAGCACCGCATGCTGCTTAGCCTGGCCACCTGGTTGCAGACGCTGTCGCCGGAGTTCGGCTTCTTCCGCGTCTTCCAGTACATCACCTTCCGCGCCGTGATGGCGGCGCTGACGGCGCTGCTGATCGGCCTGGCGTTCGGGCCGTGGGTGATCCGCCGGCTTGGCGCGTTGAAGATCGGTCAGCCGGTGCGCGCCTATGGCGTCGAGTCGCACCTGGCGAAGAGCGGCACGCCGACGATGGGCGGGGTGCTGATCCTGATCGGCATCGGCGTCTCGACCTTGCTGTGGTTCGACTGGAGCAACCGCTTCGTCTGGATCGTGCTGCTGGTGACGCTCGGCTTCGGTGCCATCGGCTGGGTCGACGACTGGCGCAAGGTGGTGCGGAAGAACCCCGAAGGCATGCCGTCAGGCGAGAAGTACTTCTGGCAATCGGTGATCGGTCTGGTGGCCGCGCTGTACCTGGCCTTCAGCGTCAGCGAGACCTCGAACCTGCGGGTGCTGGAACTCTTCATCCGCTGGGTCCAGAGCGGCTTCTCGAACGATCTGCCGCCGAAGGCCGACCTGATCGTGCCCTTCGTCAAGAGCTTCAGCTACCCACTCGGTGTGTTCGGCTTCATCGCGCTGACCTACTTCGTGATCGTCGGCGCCAGCAACGCGGTGAACCTGACCGACGGCCTCGATGGCCTGGCCATCATGCCGGTGGTGATGGTGGGCTCGGCGCTCGGCGTGTTCGCCTACGTCACCGGCAACTCGGTGTTCAGCCGCTACCTGTTGATCCCCTACATCCCGGGCGCCGGCGAGCTGCTGATCTTCTGCGCCGCGATGGCCGGTGCGGGCCTGGCCTTCCTGTGGTTCAACACCCATCCGGCGCAGGTCTTCATGGGCGACGTGGGTGCCCTGTCGCTCGGCGGCGCGCTCGGCACCATCGCCGTCATCACGCGCCAGGAGATCGTGCTCGGCATCATGGGCGGCGTGTTCGTCGCCGAGGCGCTGTCGGTGATCCTGCAGGTCGGCTGGTTCAAGTACACGAAGCGCAAGTACGGCGCCGGCCGGCGCATCCTGAAGATGGCGCCGCTGCACCACCACTTCGAGAAATCGGGCTGGAAAGAGACGCAGGTCGTGGTGCGCTTCTGGATCATCACGATGCTGCTGTGCCTGGTGGGGCTGGCGAGCTTGAAGCTGCGATGATGAATCACCTCAACGGCATCACCGTTCTCGTGCTCGGCCTCGGCGAATCGGGGCTGGCGATGGCGCACTGGTGCGCGCACTTCGGGGCCAGCGTGCGGGTCTGGGATTCGCGCGCGGGTGCGGGTTCACTGCCCCCGAACGCCATCGCGCTGGCCGAGCAGGTGCCGGCCGCGCAATGGGTTCGTGGCGAGCTGACCGACGCGGCGTTCGTGGGCGTCAAGTTGGTGCTGAAGAGCCCGGGCCTGTCGCCGCTGGACGAGCGAATATCCGGGCCTTTGGATCGCGCTGCCGCGAGTGGCGTGCCGGTGCAGGGCGAACTCGGATTGTTCGCCCAGGCGCTGCTCGACTTGCAGGCCGAACGCGGCTACGCGCCCAAGGTGCTGGCGATCACCGGCACCAACGGCAAGACCACGACGACGGCGATGACCGCCTTGCTGGTCGAACGCACCGGCAAGCGCGTGGCGGTAGCGGGGAACATCGGGCCGACGATGTTGCAGACGTTGATGGACGGGTTGGCGTTGGAGGGTGTGGCAAGTGCGGCGGTCGCCGGCCCTCCCTTGCAGGGCGCGTCCTGGCTTGCAAGCCAGGACCGTTCGGTGGGCTCGCCGCATGCGGCTCGAAAGCCCCCCGTCACCCCCAACCCTCTCCCAGAGGGAGAGGGAGTAAGAAGCGCGGTGCCCTCGACGCTCGCCAGGCGGGAGACCTCTGATCTGCCCCCTCTCCCTCTGAGAGAGGGCTGGGGTGAGGGCCGCGAGGCGCTCGACCCTGTCGACAACGACGACAGCCCGACCCCCATCCCGCTGCCACCTCAAGCGCCAACAGCCCCCACCTTCACCCACCTCCCCGAGGTCTGGGTGCTCGAACTCTCGAGCTTCCAGCTCGACGGCGTGCAGGGCTTCGAGCCCAGCGCCGCAGCGCTGCTGAACATCACCCAGGACCACCTCGACTGGCACGGTTCGATGGCGCACTACAGCGCCGCAAAAGCCCGCATCTTCGGCCAGCACGCGGTGCTGGTCATCAACCGCGACGACGCGCTCGTCGAGCAACTCGTGCCCGCGCCCGAGATCGTCAAGGGCACCGGACTGAACAAGCGAGGCCGCAAGGCCACGACCACCGAACGCGCAGTCATCCGCTTCGGCCTCGGCGCCCCCCGGCACCCTGGCGACTTCGGCCTGATCGAAGAAAACGGCATGGCCTGGCTGGTGCGGGCACGTGAGCTCGACGAGACCTTGCAGCGCGGCCGGGGTGGCAAGGGCGGCATGGGCAAAGCGCAGCGCGCGACCGAAGAACTGCTGATCCAACGCCTGATGCCGGCCGACGCGCTGCGCGTTCGCGGCCGTCACAACGCCGCAAATGCGCTCGCCGCATTGGCCCTGGCAACCGCCATCGACTGCCCGCTCGCGCCGATGCTGCACGGCCTGCGCGACTATGCCGGCGAGCCGCACCGCGTGCAGTTCATCGCCACGCTGGACGGCGTCGATGCGTTCGACGACAGCAAGGGCACGAACGTCGGCGCGACGGTGGCCGCATTGAACGGCCTGGGCGCCGACAAGGCGCCGGGCAAGCTCGTCGTGATCCTCGGTGGCGACGGCAAGGGGCAGGACTTTTCGCCGCTGCTCGAGCCGGTGCGGCGTCATGCGCGGGCCGTGGCGCTGATCGGCCGCGACGCCGAGCGCATCGACCAGGCCCTGGCCAGCAGCGCCGTTCCGATGCTGCGCCACGCCGATCTGCAGGCCGCGACGCGCTGGTCGTTCGAGCGTGCGCATGCGGGTGACGCGGTGCTGCTCAGCCCGGCCTGCGCAAGCCTGGACATGTTCCGCAATTATGGCCACCGCGCCGAGGTGTTCGTCGCCGAAGTGCAGGCGCGAGTTGCCGACCGGGGCGGGGTGACGTGATGCGCACGACCACCGTGACCCGCTTCGATGCCCTGCGCGCGCGCCTCGCCGCGATGCTGCCGAAACGCGCATCGCCACGTGGCGGCAGCACTGAAGCCGCAGTGCCGCCGATCCCGGTGCGCGACTGGATCGACATCGGCGCCGGCCAGCCGGCCCGCCTGCTCGGCTTCGACCAGGCGCTGGTGTGCGTCGTCGTGGCCCTGCTCGCGATGGGGGTGGTGATGGTCTACAGCGCCACCGTGGCGCTGCCCGACAGCCCGAAGTTCGCGCATTACACGCCGACCTTCTTCATGGCCCGCCAGCTGCTGTTCGTTGCGGTCTCGCTGGTTGCCGCGCTGGTCACGGTGCAGGTGCCGATCAGCTTCTGGGAGAAGGCCTCGCCGTGGGTCTTCGTGGCCTCGCTGCTGCTGCTGGTGATGGTGTTGATCCCCGGCCTCGGCAAGGGCGTGAACGGCGCGCACCGCTGGATTCCGCTCGGCTTCCTGAACTTCCAGCCGAGCGAACTGGCGAAGCTGGCGATCGCGATGTACGCGGCCAGCTACATGGTTCGCAAGATGGACATCAAGGAGAAGTTCGTTCGCGCGGTGGCGCCGATGGCGGTGGCGCTTGGCGTCATCGGCCTGCTGCTGCTGGCCGAGCCCGACATGGGCGCCTTCATGGTGATCGCGGTGATCGCGATGGGCATCCTGTTCCTCGGCGGCGTGAACGGGCGCATGTTCTTCCTCAGCATCGCGGTGTTGGTCGGCGCCTTCGTGCTGATGATTGCGACCAGCCGGTGGCGGGCCGAGCGCATCCTGGCCTTTCTGCAGCCGTGGGACCCGCTGTACGCTCAGGGAAAAGGTTATCAGCTGACGCACTCGCTGATCGCGCTCGGGCGCGGCGAGGTCTTCGGCCAGGGGCTGGGCGCCAGTGTCGAGAAGCTCCACTACCTGCCCGAGGCGCACACCGACTTCCTGCTCGCGGTGATCGGCGAGGAGCTGGGCTTTGTCGGCGTGGCCTGCGTGATCGTGCTGTTCTTCTGGCTCGCGCGCCGCATGTTCCACATCGGCCGCCAGGCGATCGCGCTCGATCGGGTGTTCGCCGGCCTGTACGCGCAAGGCATCGGCATCTGGGTGGGAGGCCAGGCGTTCATCAACATGGGTGTGAACCTGGGCGTGCTACCGACCAAGGGGCTGACCTTGCCGCTCATGAGCTACGGCGGCTCGGCGATCGTGATGAACATGGTGGCGCTGGCGATCGTGGTGCGGGTGGATATTGAAAACAGACAACTCATGCGCGGAGGCCGCGCATGAGTGTCAAGCACCTCGTCGTGATGGCGGCAGGCACTGGCGGTCATGTCATCCCCGGTCTCGCCGTTGCGCGCGAAATGCAGTCGCGTGGCTGGTCGGTGAGCTGGCTCGGCACGACTGCCGGGATGGAGAACAAGCTCGTTCCGCCGACCGGCATTCCGATCGACCGGGTCGCCTTCAGCGGCCTGCGCGGCAAGGGCGCGCTGCATGCGTTGACCGGTGCGGCTCGCCTGCTCGCTGCTTTCTGGACCTGCTTGAAGATCATCCGCCAGCGCAGCGCCACCGTCGTGCTCGGCATGGGCGGCTACGTCTGCTTTCCCGGCGGGCTGATGGCGGCGCTGCTGGGCAGACCGCTGCTGCTCGTCAACGCCGACGCGGCGCTGCTGCTGAGCAACCGGGCGCTGCTGCCGTTCGCCGATCGCATCGCCTTCGGCTTCGACGGCGCGGCCGCGAGCAGCACGCGCAAGGCCGTCGTCACCGGCAACCCGGTGCGGGCCGAGATCGAAGCGCTGCCCACGCCGCCGCAACGCTTCGAAGGCCGCAGCGGCGCGCTGCGGCTGCTGGTGGTCGGCGGTAGTTTGGGGGCCATGGCACTGAACGAATGCGTGCCGCAGGCGCTCGCGCTGGTGGCGGATGCGCAGCGCCCGCAGGTCACGCACCAGACCGGGTCGGCCAACCTCGGGTCGGTGCAGGCCGCGTATGGGAATGCGCAGGTGCAGGCCGATGTGCTGCCCTTCATCGACGACATGGCGGTGCAGCTTGCGGCCTGCGACCTGATCGTCTGCCGCGCCGGCGCGGTGACGGTCAGCGAGCTGTGCGCGGCCGGCGTCGCGGCGGTGCTGGTGCCGTTGATCGTCAGCACGACTTCGCACCAGCGCGACAACGCGCAGTGGCTGGCCGGGCAGGGCGCGGCCATCCACCTGCCGCAGAGCGAGTTGACACCGCGTGGCCTGGCCGATCTGTTGACGGGCCTGACGCGCGAGGCGCTGCTGGCGATGGCGATGAAGGCGCGGGCCCTGGCCCGGCCAAGGGCGGCCGCGCGGGTGGCCGATGAGGTGGAAAGGTTGGTGGCGGTATGAGCCTTGATCCGCGCAACGGTGGCGGCGCGTTGCCCTCACTTGCAGTGCGCGCATCGGCTTGCAAGCCGATGCCGTTCGATGGGCTCGGCGCGTGCGCCTCGAAAGCCCCATCTCACCCCCCACCCTCTCCCAGGGGGAGAGGGAGTAACACCCGCGTGCGCCGATGGTCCGGCTCGCCCTCCCGCACGCGGGTTGGGGCGACGGCGAGGGCCACCCCATGAAACACGCGGTCAAGCACATCCACTTCGTCGGCGTCGGCGGTGCCGGCATGAGCGGCATTGCCGAGATCCTGCACAACCTCGGCTACACCGTGTCGGGGTCGGACCAGGGCGACAGCGCGACCACGCGCCGGCTCGCCTCGCTCGGCATCCGCATCGCGATCGGCCACGACGCCTCGAACATCGAAGGCGCCGAGGCGGTGGTCACGTCGACTGCCGTGCTTGCCGACAACCCGGAGGTCATCGCCGCCCGCGCCACGCGCGTGCCGGTGGTGCCGCGCGCGGTCATGCTGGCCGAGTTGATGCGGCTCAAGTCGGGCCTCGCGATTGCCGGCACGCACGGCAAGACGACGACCACCAGCCTCGTCACCAGCGTGCTCGCGCAGGCCGGCGTCGACCCCACCTTCGTGATCGGCGGGCGGCTGAATGCGGCCGGCGCGAATTCACGCCTCGGCTCGGGCGACTACATCGTGGTCGAGGCCGACGAGTCGGACGCGTCGTTCCTGAACCTGCTGCCGGTGATGGCGGTGGTGACGAACATCGACGCCGACCACATGGACACCTACGGCCACGACTTCGCCAGGCTGAAGGCGGCCTTCGTCGAGTTCATCCACCGCATGCCGTTCTACGGCGCGGCAATCCTGTGCAGCGACGACGCCGGCGTGCGTTCCATCATGCCGATGATCTCGCGCCCGGTCGTCACCTACGGTTTCGGCGACGACGCGATGGTGCGCGCGGTCGATGTGCAGGCGCATGCCGGCACGATGCAGTTCACGGTCCAGCGGCGCAACGGTGTGCGCATGCCCGACCTGCGCGTCAGCCTGAACCTGCCGGGCGACCACAACGTGTTGAATGCGCTGGCGGCCATCGCCGTGGCCACCGAGCTGGAGCTGCCCGATGCGCCGGTGGTGCAGGGCCTGGCCGAGTTCCACGGTGTCGACCGGCGCTTCCAGCGCTACGGTGAGTTGCGAGTGCCGGGGCCGGTGCCTGGCGCTGCCGCGAACGGCGCCACGTTCACGTTGATCGATGACTACGGCCACCACCCGGTCGAGATGGCGGCCACGCTGGCGGCGGCGCGCGGCGCGTTCCCGGGCCGCCGGATCGTGCTCGCGTTCCAGCCGCACCGCTACACGCGCACCCGCGACTGTTTTGAAGACTTCGTGAAGGTGATGGGCAGCGCCGATCTGTTGCTGCTCGCCGAGGTCTACGCGGCCGGCGAAGCGCCCATCGTCGCGGCCGATGGCCGGGCTCTGGCGCGCGCGCTGCGCGTTGCCGGCAAGGTCGATCCGGTGTTCGTCGACGACATCGCCGCGATGGCGCAGACCATCGTCGAGCAGGTGCGCGCCGATGACGTGGTGATCGCGATGGGCGCAGGGTCGATCGGCAACGTGCCTTCGTTGGTGGTCGACTTGTTGAGGGAGCGCGCATGACATCGACGGTGCGCTTCGGCGCGGTTCTTTGCCACAAAGGCACCAAGACACAAAGGAAGAAAGAAGGATCTTTCTCATCTTCTTCGCGTCTTGGTGCCTTTGTGGCAAATCTTCATTCGACCGGCAGCGAATCATGAACGACGCCTCGAGTAGCCTCGGCAAGGTCGCCGTCCTGATGGGGGGCACGTCGGCCGAGCGGCAGATCTCGCTGATGTCGGGCAGTGGCGTGCTGGCTGCGCTGCGTTCGCAAGGCGTCGATGCCCACGCCTTCGACCCGGCCGAGCGCGAGCTGGTCGAGCTGAAGCGTGAAGGCTTCGAGCGCTGCTTTATCGCGCTGCACGGCCGGCACGGCGAGGACGGCAGCGTGCAGGGCGCGCTCGAGTTGCTCGGCATTCCGTACACCGGCTCGGGCGTGCTCGCCTCGGCGATCGCGATGGACAAGGTGATGACGAAGCGCGTCTGGATCGCCGAAGGCCTGCCGACGCCGCGCTACGTGTGGCTGGCACCCGAAGACCGGCGCGCTGAAAACATGCGTGAACGGGTGCGCAGCGTGCCCGACGAACTCGGCCTGCCGTTGATCGTCAAGCCGCCGCGCGAAGGCTCGTCGATCGGCATCACCAAGGTGGCCGGCTACTCCGACATGCAGGGTGCGGTCGAACTGGCCGCGCAGTACGACGCCGATGTGCTGTGCGAGGAGTTCATCGACGGCGAGGAAGTGACCTGCCCGGTGCTCGGCGCGGGCACGGCCGCGCAGGCCTTGCCGGTCGTCAGGATCATCGCGCCCGAAGGCGCTTACGACTATCGGAACAAGTACTTCACCGACGCCGTGAAGTACGCGTGCCCGAGCGGCCTGCCGCAGGCCGAGGAGCGCGAGATCCAGCGCCTCGTCGTGCTCGCCTACCGCACGCTCGGCTGCCGAGGCTGGGGCCGTGCCGACCTGATGATCCGGGCCCGCGACCGCAAGCCCTTCCTGCTCGAGATGAACACCTCGCCGGGCATGACAACGCACTCGCTGGTGCCGATCTCGGCCCAGGCCGCCGGCCTGAGCTACGAGGCGCTGTGCGTGCAGATCCTGCACGGCGCGGCGCTCGATGCGCCCGCAGCACCGGCGGCCCCGGCGGTTGCGCCAGCCTAACGAACAGCATGCGCAGCACCGCACCGCCCCCCGTGCTGCCGGCCGATATCCGGCTGATGAACACGACCGCTGCCGTGCTGGCGGCCATCGGCGTGGCCGCGCTCGCCGGCATGCTGCTGACGTGGGCGCTGCACCAGCCGCTGTTCGCGGTGCGCAGCATCCGCATCGACGGCGACCTGGCGCACAACAGCGTGCTGACGATCCGCGCCAACGCCGCGCCGCGCCTGGCCGGCAACTTCTTCACGCTCGACCTCGCGACGGCGCGGCGGGCGTTCGAGTCGGTGCCGTGGGTGCGCCATGCGGTGGTCAGGCGCGTCTGGCCGAACCGGCTTGCCGTGCAGCTCGAAGAGCACCGGCCGGTGGCGCTGTGGGCCGATGCGGCGGGGTCGGATGCGAAGGGGTTCGATGCGAACGGCGCGGAGGCCTTGCCCGACAAGCTCGTCAACAGCCACGGCGAAGTTTTCGAGGCGAACCTGGGCGATGTGGAAGACGACGCGCTGCCGACCTTGCGCGGGCCGGACGGCAGCGCGGGCCACATGCTCGCTCTGCTCGGCCGCCTGCAGCCGGTGTTCGACGCGCTCGACGCGCACATCGATGCACTCGAACTCTCGGGCCGGGGCTCGTGGCGGGTCGAACTCGACACCGGCGCGCAGGTGGAACTCGGCCGCGGCACGGACGACGAGGTGATCGAACGCACCAAGGTCTTCACCGCCACCCTGACGCAGGTCACGCAGCGCTACCAGCGCGCGCTGCAGTACGCCGACCTGCGCCACAACGAAGGCTATGCAGTGCGGCTCAAGGGCGTGTCCACGGCGGTGGATGCGGGCCCCGCGAAGCCGGTGCGCAAGTAAGCAAGCATCCCCGCAAGCACCCCTGCAAGCACTCCCGCAAAAGCGCACCAGACCACAAGAACAGGAAACGCGAATGGCCAAGGAATACAAGGATCTGGTGGTCGGCCTGGACATCGGCACCGCCAAGGTGATGGTGGTGGTGGCCGAGGTGATGCCGGGCGGCGAGCTGCGCATCGCAGGCCTCGGCAGTGCGCCCGCGCACGGCCTGAAGCGCGGCGTGGTGGTGAACATCGACGCCACCGTGCAAAGCATCCAGCAGGCGCTGAAAGAGGCCGAGATGATGGCCGACTGCAAGATCACTCGCGTCTACACCGGCATCACCGGCAGCCACATCCGGGGCCAGAACAGCACCGGCATGGTGATCGTGCGCGACAAGGAAGTGACACCGATCGACGTGGCGCGCGTGGTCGAGACCGCGAAGGCGATCAACATCCCGAACGACCAGCGGCTGCTGCTGGTCGAGCCGCAGGAATACATCATCGACGGTCACGAGGTGAAGGAGCCGATCGGCATGAGCGGCGGGCGCCTTGAGGTGAAGGTGCACATCGTCACCGGTGCCCAGAGCGCGGCCGAGAACATCGTCAAGTGCGTGCGGCGCTGCGGGCTCGAAGTGGACCAGCTGGTGCTGAACCCGAGCGCGTCGAGCCACGCGGTGCTGACCGACGACGAGAAGGACCTGGGCGTGGCGCTGGTCGACATCGGCGCCGGCACCACCGATGTGGCGATCTTCACCGACGGCGCGATCCGCCACACGGCGGTGATCCCGATCGCCGGCGACCTGATCACCAGCGACATTGCGATGGCGCTGCGCACGCCGACCAAGGACGCGGAGGAAATCAAGATCGAATACGGCGTCGCCAAGCAGTTGCTGGCCGACCCGGGCGAGCAGCTCGAAGTGCCGGGCCTGGGCGATCGCCCGCCGCGCATGCTGAGCCGACAGGCGCTGGCCGGCGTGATCGAGCCGCGCATCGAGGAGATCTATTCGCTCGTCCACCAGGTGATCCGCGAGAGCGGCTACGAAGAGCTGCTGTCGAGCGGCATCGTCATCACCGGCGGCGCGGCCGTGATGCCAGGCATGGTCGAACTCGGCGAAGACATCTTCCTGAAGCCGGTGCGCAAGGGCATCCCGACCTACCACGGCGCGCTCTACGACATGGTTTCGAACCCGCGCTCGGCCACCGTGATGGGCCTGCTCGAAGAGGCCCGCATCGCACGCTCCCGCGGCATCCGCGCGGCGCAGCAGGCGGGCTCGGTGAAGACCTGGTTCGGCCGCGCGAAAGACTGGTTCCTGGGCAACTTCTGAGGCCTGACGTCATGAACACAAGAGATCACTCACGCACCGCAGAGGCGCAGAGGTCGCAGAGGTTGCGCAGAGAAGAAAGCAGTCAGGTCTTCTCTGCGTCCCTCCGCGTGCTCTGCGCCTCTGCGGTGCGTGAGTTGTCTGTTGGCAGCCGCGACCCGCCACGGGCCGCGACGCAGCACGACACAACGGGCGGCGCGAGCTGTCCTGATCGCGGCAAGCGACGAAGTAGAAGCGGGTGAACGAGCGACACCACACACAACGGCAACTGCATTGACACATTGGAGAATCACATGCCCATCGAAATGATTGAAGAGTTCAATATCGGCACGCAGATCAAGGTGATCGGCGTCGGCGGCGGCGGCGGCAACGCGGTCGACCACATGATCGCGCAGGGCGTGCAAGGGGTGCAGTTCGTCTGCGCCAACACCGACGCGCAGGCCCTCAACCGCTCGGCCGCGCACGAGCTGATTCAGCTTGGCACCACCGGCCTGGGCGCGGGCGCCAAGCCCGAGGCCGGCAAGGCTGCGGCCGAAGAAGCCGTGGACCGCATCCGCCAGGCCATCGACGGCGCGCACATGCTGTTCATCACCGCCGGCATGGGCGGCGGCACCGGCACCGGCGCCGCGCCGGTGATTGCGCGGGTCGCCAAGGAAATGGGCATCCTGACCGTCGGCGTGGTCACCAAGCCGTTCGAGTTCGAGGGCAATCGCCGCATGAAGTCGGCCGACGCGGGGCTGGCCGAACTTGAGGCCAATGTCGACTCGCTGATCGTGATCCTGAACGACAAGCTGCTCGACGTGCTGGGCGACGACATCACGCAGGACCAGGCCTTCGCGCACGCCAACGACGTGCTGAAGAACGCGGTCGGTGGCATCAGCGACATCATCCACATGCCGGGCCTCGTGAACGTCGACTTCGAGGACGTGAAGACGGTGATGAGCGAGCCCGGCAAGGCGATGATGGGCACGGCCCAGGCGAGCGGCCCGGACCGCGCGACCAAGGCGGCCGAGGCGGCGGTGGCATGCCCGCTGCTGGAAGGCATCGACCTGTCGGGCGCGCGCGGGGTGCTGGTGCTGATCGCGGCGAACCGCAACACCTTCAAGCTGGCCGAGAGCCGCAACGCGATGAACTGCATTCGCCGCTACGCCGCTGACGACGCGCATGTGATCTACGGCACCGCGTACGACGAAAGCCTGGGCGACCAGTTGCGCGTGACGGTGATCGCCACCGGCCTGTCGCCGGCCCGGCGCGCCCAGACGCCGATCACGATGGTCCACAGCCAGCCGCTGCAACGCACCGGCACGCACGACCTGCCGATCCTGCAGAATGCGCTGAGCCAGCCGGTGATGGGCTCGGCCCCGATGCACCACGACTACAGCGCGCTGACCACGCCGAGCGTCTGGCGCAACGGCCGCACGGCGGCGGCGAAGGTCGATGCGCTGGCCAGCCACGGCATGGACGAGATCGAGATCCCCGCCTTCCTGAGAAAACAAGCCGACTGAGTCGGCTTGCCGTCCTCTCCTTCTCCCGGTGGGGGAAGGCCGGGATGGGGGCGGTCGATGAACCCTGAATGCAAGGGCCCACTCACGCACCGCAGAGGCGCGGAATGGCGCAGAGCGGCGCAGAGTGGCGCAGAGTTTCGCAGAGCGAATTCAAATGATCTTTCTTCTCTGCGTACCTCGGCGCCCTCTGCGCCTCTGCGGTGCTGAGATGCCTTTTCTGACCCGCATCGATACCCACCTAAAATGAAACGATGCTGGCCCAACGCACCCTCCGGTCCATGACCCGCGCCGTCGGCGTCGGCGTGCATGGCGGCGAGCGGGTCGAGCTTACGTTGCGCCCGGCACCGCCCAACACCGGCATCGTCTTTCGCCGCGTCGATCTGCCGACCTCGGTGGCGATTCCGGCCACCGCGCTGTCGGTCTGCGACACGCGCATGGCCACCACCATCTCGGCCGGCGGCGACCCGGGCGGGCCGAAGGTGGCGACCATCGAACACCTGCTGTCGGCCTGCTGCGGCCTCGGCCTGGACAACCTCATCATCGACATCACCGCCGACGAAGTGCCGATCCTCGATGGCTCGGCGGCCGCGTTCGTGTTCCTGCTGCAAAGCGCTGGCATCGAACTGCAGGCCGCGCCGAAGCGCTTCATGCGCATCGTCAAACCGGTGGAGGTGCGCGAAGGCGAAGGCGCCAGCCTGAAGTGGGCGCGGCTCGATCCGTTCGAAGGCTACAAGCTCGCCTTCGAGATCGAGTTCGACCACCCGGCGGTGAGCCAGACCGGCCAGCGGGTCGAGTTCGACATGGGTTCGGGCCAGTACAAGCACGAGATCGCACGCGCCCGTACCTTCGGTTTCACGAAAGAGGTGGAAGCGATGCGTGCGCATGGCCTGGGCCGAGGCGGCAGCATGGACAACGTGATCGTGCTCGACGAGTACAAGGTGCTGAATGCCGACGGCCTGCGCTACGACGACGAGTTCGTCAAGCACAAGCTGCTCGACGCGATCGGCGACCTGTACCTGGCCGGGCATCCGCTGCTGGCCGCGTACAGCGCGTTCAAGTCGGGCCACGCGTTGAACAACAAGCTGCTGCGCGCGGTGCTGGCCGACCCGACCGGCTTCGAAATCGTCAGCTTCGACGACGAGCGCCTGGCCCCGGCCGGGCTGGCCGATCTGGCGCCGGCGTGGTGAGCCGCTGCCCGACAATGGCCCGATGCTGATCTTTCGCTGGGTGGTGCTGCTGCTGCTGGTGGCCGGGCTGGTGAGCCTGGCAATGTTCATCGGTACCGGCCAGGTTCGCTACCGGGTGCTCGGCGTGCGCATCGTCAAGTGGACGATCGTCGCGGGCCTCGGGTTCTTCGGTGTGCTCATCCTCGAGCGCCTCGCCATGATCGTCTGAAGCCTGCCCATGACTGTTTTCCGCTGGCTCATCGGTATCGTCTTCGGCTTGCTGGCCCTCGGCTCGGCAATCAGCCTGGTGCTGTTCCTCGCGTTCGACATCCAGCTCTGGCTGGAGCGCGCCCGCAGCCTGCGGCGCGGCGCCTACCTGGCCGGGCTGCTGTGGTTCAACATCGAGGTCTGGGGCCGCGTCATCTGGACGATCATCCACTGGTAGCTCGCGCCGCCAGACCCAGAAAGCCCATCACCTCGGGCAGATGTTGCTCGAAGTCGCTCAATGCATGGTCGCCGCCCTCGAGCAGCTTGATGGTGCAGCCCCGGTAGCGCGCGCTCATCTCAACCCAGCTCAGCACCTCGTCGCCTTTCGCGATGATCGCGAAGTAGCGGTCGAGGCGGGTGAGACGGGTGAGGTGCGGCGCGGTGATCGCGCGCAATTCGTCGATGAACCGGGGCTCGAAAAAGAAGCGCTCGTCGCTGTGCCAGGCTCTGGTTTCGCCGATGTATTTTTCCAGGTCCCGCGCCGGGCTAACGGCCGGGTTGAGCAGCACCGCGCGCCAACCTGATCGCTCGGCCAATGCGGTGGCGTAGAAGCCGCCGAGCGAGCTGCCGATGACGGCGCTGTGTTCGGCAGGCCAGGCTTCGATGCGCTGCCACAGCAGCGCCAACGCCTCGGCCGGCGAGGGCGGGAGTTGTGGGCACCACCACTCGATATCGCTGCGGTGCTGCGCAACCCAGGCCGCCGTCATGCGCGCCTTCATCGATTGCGGCGATGAGCGGAAGCCGTGCAGGTACAGCAGATGCCGTGTCGGCCTCGCCATCAACGCCGTCAACCTTTGGCCTTCGCCAGTGCGTCGAGCAGCTTGGCGTGCACACCACCGAAGCCGCCATTGCTCATGCACAGGATGTGGTCGCCGGGTCTGGCTTCTGCGACCACGCTGCGCACCAGCGCCTCGACGGTCTCGCATACGAGCGCCAGCTTGCCCAGCGGCGCAAGTGCCTGCACGGCATCCCAGCCGAGGCCGCCACTGTGGCAGAACGACAGGTCGGCTTCTTCAAGCGACCAGGGCAGTTGCGCCTTCATCGGGCCCAGCTTCATCGTGTTCGAACGCGGCTCGAAGACCGCCAGGATGCGCTGCGGCTTGCCCTTGCGCGCGGCGGCCGACGCGTCGATCTTGCGGCGCAGCCCGTTGACCGTGGTGCGCATCGCGGTCGGGTGGTGGGCGAAGTCGTCGTAGACCGAAATGCCCGCCACTTCGCCGCGCAGCTCGAGCCGGCGCCGCACGTTCTGGAAGCTCGCCAGCGCGTTCGCCGCCACCTCGGGCGCCACGCCGACATGCTCGGCCGCAGCGATGGCGGCGAGCGCGTTCAACTGGTTGTGCTCGCCCAGCATCGGCCACTCGACGCGGGCGATCTTCAGGCTGCCGCGCAGCACGTCGAAAGCGTGCGGTTCGCCGCGCGCGCGCAACGCGCCGGGCTCTTCCTTGCGCGCGCCGAAGCGGGTCACTTCGCTCCAGCAGCCCATTGCCAGCACGCGCTGCAGGCTTTCCTCGCGCGCATTCACGACCAGCCGGCCGCTGCCCGGCACGGTGCGCACCAGGTGGTGGAACTGGCGCTCGATGGCGGCCAGGTCGTCGAAGATGTCGGCGTGGTCGAACTCGAGGTTGTTGAGGATCGCGGTGCGCGCCCGGTAGTGCACGAACTTGCTGCGCTTGTCGAAGAACGCGGTGTCGTATTCGTCGGCCTCGATGACGAAGGGGGCGGCATCGGCGACCCGGCCCAGGCGCGCCGAGACGCCGAAGTTGAGCGGCACACCGCCGACCAGAAAGCCCGGCTCCAGGCCGGCCTGTTCGAGCACCCAGGCCAGCATCGCCGTGGTGCTGGTCTTGCCGTGCGTGCCGGCCACCGCCAGCACGTGGCGGCGCTGTAGCACCTGGTCGGCCAGCCACTGCGGGCCACTGGTGTAGGGCGCGCCGGCATCGAGAATGGCCTCCATCAGCGGGTTGCCGCGGGTCACGACATTGCCGACCACGAACAGGTCGGGCCGCAGGTCGAGCTGCGCCGCGTCATAGCCCTCGACCAGCGCGATGCCCAGGCCGCGCAACTGCTCGCTCATCGGCGGGTAGACGTTCGCGTCGCAGCCGGTGACGGTGTGGCCGGCCTCGCGCGCCAGCGCCGCCAGGCCGCCCATGAAGGTGCCGCAGATGCCGAGGATGTGGATGTGCATCAAAGGATTCTAGGAGCCGCGCGCGCAACGATCGGCGCCGGCGCGGGCCAGCAACGTGGGGGTCAGCGGCGCAGGCTGTCGCGGGCAGCTGTCACGGTCGCGTCGATGTCGGCGCGGCTGTGCGCGGCGCTGACAAAGCCGGCTTCGTACAAGGCCGGTGCCAGGTACACGCCGCGGTCCAGCATGGCGTGGAAGAAGCGGTTGAAGCACTCCTTGTCGGTGGCCATCGTGCCGCCGTAGTTCTGCGGCAACTCGGCCGCGAAGAAGAAGCCGAACATGCCGCCCTCGCTGTCGCCCACCAGGGGCACGCCGGCATCGTGGCCGACAGCGCACAGCCCTTGCACCAGCGAGCGCGTGCTGGCCGACAGGGCCTCGAAGAACCCGGGCTTCGAAATTTCCTTCAGCGTTGCCAGGCCGCAGGCGGTGGCCACCGGGTTGCCGCTGAGCGTGCCGGCCTGGTAGACCGGGCCGAGCGGCGCGAGCTGGCTCATCACATCTTTCGTGCCGCCGAAGGCCGCCAGCGGCATGCCGCCGCCGATGACCTTGCCGAACACGCTCATGTCGGGCTTGAAGCCGGGGATCAGGCCGGCATAAACGCTCTGCGCACCGCCGAGCGCGACGCGAAAACCCGTCATCACCTCATCGAAGATCAGCAGCGCGCCGTGCTGCGTGCACAGCGCGCGCAGCCGCGTCATGAAGGGCACGCTGGCGCGCACGAAGTTCATGTTGCCGGCGATCGGTTCGATCATGACGCAGGCGAGCTCCGGGCCGTGCTCGGCGAAGCAGGTGTCGAGTTGCGCGACGTTGTTGTACTCGAGCACCAGCGTGTCGCGCACCACCTCGGCCGGCACGCCGGCACTGGTCGGGTGGCCGAAGGTGGCCAGGCCGGAGCCGGCCTTGACCAGCAGCGCGTCGGCATGGCCGTGATAGCAGCCTTCGAACTTGATGAACTTGCTGCGCCCGGTGGCGCCGCGCGCCAGCCGCAGCGCGCTCATGCCGGCCTCGGTGCCGCTGCTCACGAGCCGCACCTGCTCGACGCTCGGCACGAGCGCAATGATGGCCTCGGCGAGTTCGATCTCGCGTTCGGTGGGCGCGCCGAAGCTGAAGCCGTCGAGGGCCGCCTTGTGCACCGCGTCGAGCACGGCAGGGTGGCCATGGCCGAGGATCATCGGGCCCCAGGAGCCGATGTAGTCGGTGTACTTCTTGCCCTCGGCATCCCACAGGTACGGACCCTCGGCGCGGCGGATGAAGCGCGGCGTTCCGCCGACCGCGCGGAACGCCCGCACCGGCGAATTCACGCCACCGGGGATGACGCGCTGCGCACGCTCGAAGAGCTGTGCGTTGGTCTGGTTGTCACGCTCGCAGAGCTGTGCGTTGGTGGTGAGCTCAGGGCTTGAGCGTTGATCGATGTTCATGGACGGTCACTCGATAAAAGCCGGACTCATCACCGCAGAGGCGCAGAGAACGCAGAGTCACGCAGAGTGAATTCAAATGAATGTTTTCCTCTGCGAACCTCTGCGTTCTCTGCGCCTCTGAGGTGCGTGAGTTGGTCGTTTCGTCGGAGACCGCTTGACCACTCAATGGACATGGCGCGGCCCTTTCGGTGGAGTGCCATCGGCCGGCGCATCGGCCCCGTCATCCTCGCCTTCATCATCGGGCGACAAGGCCCAGAAGAAGCGGTCCGGGACGACGTTGCCCATGCCGGGGCGAAAGCCAGCATCGAGCGCCTGGTCGAGGAAGGCCAGCGCCTCGCCGACGGCGGCATGCAACTCGGCACCCGAGCCGAGCAGCGCCGCAAGTGCGGCCGACAAGGTGTCGCCGGCGCCGACGAAGCTGACTTCGAAGCGCTCGAATTTTTCGCCCGTGATGGCGCCCTGCGGCGAGGCCAGCACGTTGTCCATGAAGCCGTCACCGGTCTTCGAGGCCGGCACCATCATGCTGGTGACCAGCACGTAGCTGGTGCCGTGTTCGCCGGCCGCCACCGCCAGTTCGCGCGCCGATGCCGGGCGCTCGTTGTCCCAGTCGGGCAGCAGAAAATCGGTCAAGGTCTGGTGGCTGCCGACCAGCACCTCGGTCTGCGGCAGCACCAGTTCGCGAAAGGCGTCGAGGTAGGTCTGCTGCTCGTCGTCTTCGACCCACGACAGGTTCGGCATGTAGGCCACGAGCGGCACGTCCGGGTAGTCGGACAGGATTTCGGCGACCGCGCTCACGCCCTCGGCCGAGCCGAGGAAGCCGACCTTCCAGGCCGCGATGGTCACGTCTTCGAGGATGCTGCGGGCCTGCTCGGCGATCACGTCGGGGTCGATCGCGTGGTGGTCGAAGACCTCGGCGGTGTCGCGCATCACGATGCTGGCGACCACCGGCAGCGCATGCGCGCCCATCGCCGCGATGGTGGCCACGTCGCCGGCGATGCCGCCGGCACCGGTCGGGTCGCTGGCGTTGAAGCTCATCACGCAGGCGGGCGGCGCCTGCTCCTGCGAAGCCGCAGCATCGGCTTCCGAAAGAGGGGATTCAGCGGTCATGGGAGGGGGCCGAAGGCAGTGGGTGGAGGTGCCGGCAAGTGCTTCGAAAGGGCGCGCCGGAACCTCTAGACAAACGTGAAGAATGTTGCGTATGTGCCTACGAAGACTAGAATTTTTAACGATGTCGGTGGCTACAATCTGCCTCCATTGTAGTGAAGCAGAGTGCCTGTCGAGGCGCCGCAAACAACGTGACCGAAGCCAAGACCTGGATGTGCCTCATCTGCGGATGGATCTACGACGAAGCGGCCGGCGATCCGGAGCACGACATCGCACCAGGTACCTTGTGGGCGGCCGTGCCGATGAACTGGACCTGCCCCGAATGCGGGGCCCGCAAGGAAGACTTCGAGATGGTTCAGATCTGACCTGCTCAAGCTTGTCGAGAAGCAGCCGATATTCAGTCTCCGGCGCCACCCGTGCACCGTCGTTGAGGAGAATGCTTGTTGAGCAATCTGGCCGCAGCCGAGCCGCTGAGCGTCAAGGTGCTGGTGATCGATGACAGCAACACCATCCGCCGCAGCGCCGAGATTTTCCTGAAGCAGGGCGGCCATGAAGTGCTGCTGGCCGAAGACGGTTTCGATGCCTTGTCGAAGGTCAACGACCACGACCCGGACCTGATCTTTTGCGACATCCTGATGCCGCGCCTCGATGGCTACCAGACCTGCGCGATCATCAAGCGCAACGCCAAGTTCGCCGGTGTGCCGGTGATCATGCTGTCCAGCAAGGATGGGCTGTTCGACAAGGCGCGTGGCCGCATGGTCGGCTCCGAGGCCTACCTGACCAAGCCCTTCACCAAAGACCAGCTGCTCCAGGCAGTGGCCCAGCACCGGCGCGTGGCCTGATGGCGCAGCGGGGCTCGCGCGCATCGCCGCCCCCGAGGACAAGCACATGACGATTCAGAAGATCCTGCTGGTGGACGACTCGAAGACCGAGCTCTACTTCCTCTCTGACCTGCTCGGCAAACGCGGCTACGCCGTGCGCACCGCCCAGAACGGCGAGGAGGCGATGCGCCGCCTCGGCGAAGAAACGCCCGACCTGATCCTGATGGACGTGGTGATGCCGGGCCAGAACGGCTTTCAGCTCACCCGCGCCATCACCCGCGACCCGCGCTTTGCGAACGTGCCGGTGATCATGTGCACCAGCAAGAACCAGGAGACCGACAAGGTCTGGGGCATGCGCCAGGGCGCCCGCGACTACATCGTCAAGCCGGTCAACGCCGACGAGCTCGTCGCCAAGATCCACGCTTTCGACTGACCCGGCCGCACCTGCATCCGCGTCCGCACTCGCTCCCGAACCTCCCCGATGGCCAACAAGCAAGCACTGCGCGAACTCCAGACCCGCCTGGCCGAACGCCTTCAGGCGGCGCGCACCGAGCTGCGCGGCATCTCGTGGCTGGCCGTCGAAGCCAGTGGCCGGGGCTTTCTGCTGCCGCTGAAAGAGGCGGGCGAGATCTTTGCCCTCGCACCCATCCTGCCGGTGCCGCACAGCCACCGCTGGTTCCTCGGCGTGGCCAATTTGCGCGGCCATTTGCACGGCGTGGTCGATCTGGCCGGGTTCCTCGGCGTGAAGGCGCCGGCCGGTGCCGACGCCGGCCGCGAACAGTCGCGGCTGGTCGGTTTCAACGCGTCGCTCGGCATCAATTGCGTGTTGATGGTCGACCGGCTTTCGGGTTTGCGAAGCGACGACCAGATGACCCGCGACGCCGATCCGGGCCTGCTGCGCCCGTCGTTTGCCGGCGCCTGCCTGCACGACGCCGACGGCCGGCCCTGGCAGGAACTGAACCTGTCGGCGCTGGCCCGCGACGAGACATTTTTGAAGATCGTCGGATGAGCCACCGGGCCCATCCGAGACAAGACTGCACGAGGGCCCCATGAGCTTCCTGAACAAGATCAAAGGTTGGACGCCGAACGACGGCGTGGCGGCCGACGCCGTCAGCACTGCAGCATTCGCCGACGCGGCACTGCCCGCTCATGCACCGGCCCATGCATCGGCCCATGCATCGGCGGATACCTCGGCCCATGCGCCAATCGATTTCGGCGCGGCCCACGCCCTGCCGGCCGACCCGGCGCCACACGGCATCGCAGCGCCCATGTTCCAGGCGCCGACCGACATCGACACGTCGATCATTTCCGAGGCCGCGCCCTCCGAGATGACCGATTTCGCCGAGACCCGCGTGCCCGACAACGACCTCGCAACCGCTGCCGCAGCGGCCGGCACCGGCCTGCCGTTGATCGGCCGGCGGCCGGTCGCCGAGCAGCAGCGCATCCTCGTGCTGATGGTCGTGCTGGGGCTTCTCGGGCTGGTCCTGATGACCGTGCTGTCGCTGGTGTCGGCGAACCGTGGCGCGGCGCAGGTGGGGGCGGGCGGCCAGGCGCTGATGCAGTCGCAGCGGCTCGCCAAGTCGGTGTCGCAGGCGCTGGTCGGCAGCCCGCAGGCCTTCCCCGAAGTGCGCGAAAGTGCCGAGGTGCTGGTGCGCAATGTGCGCGGCCTGCGGGTCGGCGATACCGACATCGCCGCCGCGCCGGGCGGTGTGCAGTCCGCCATCGAACCGGTCTTGCCGCTGGTCGACCGGGCCGAGAAGGGTGCCGCCACGGTGCTCGGCCAGCAGCAGATTCTGACCCAGGTCGGGCAGGCACTGCGCATCATCAACCGCCAGTCGTCCGACCTGCTCGAAACGGCCGAGACGGTGGCGTCGTTGAAGCTGCAGCAGGATGCCTCGCCGGCCGAACTGTCGGCCGCCGGCACGCTGGTGATGCTGACCCAGCGCATCGGCAAATCGGCCAACGAATTCCTGACCACCGAAGGCGTGAGCCCGGAGGCGGTATTCCTGCTTGGCAAGGACCTGAATTCGTTCCGCGAGATTGCTCAGGGCCTGGCCGACGGCAATGCCGAACTGCGCCTGCCGGCCACCAAAGACCCGCAGACGCGCGAGCGGTTGGCGGTGCTGTTGAAGCAGTACGAACAGACGCGCTCGCAGGCGAACGCGATCCTGGGCAACCTGCAGGGCCTGGTCTCGGCGCGTGAGGCGCAGGCCAGCATCATTGCCGACAGCGAGCCGCTGCGCAAAGGCCTGGAGGCGGTGCAGGAGCGGCTCGGCAAGGACACCGGCTTCAGCGGCTGGAGCCTGCTGCTGCTGATGCTGGCTGCGGCGGTGTTGCTGCTGGGCGGCGCGGGCCTGTTGCGCCTGTATGTGCGCGACCAGGGCGAACGCGCCGTGGCCTCCGAAGGCCAGCGCCTGAACGCCGAGCGCGAGCAGCAGGAAGCCAAGCGCGTCAACGACGCGAATCAGGCCGCGATTCTGCGGTTGATGAACGAGCTGCAGGCGGTGGCCGAAGGCGACCTGACGCAGCAGGCCACGGTCACCGAAGACATCACCGGCGCGATTGCCGATTCGGTCAACTACACGGTCGAAGAGTTGCGCACCCTGGTGGCCCAGGTGCAGGGCACGGTGAGTCGGGTGACCGACACGACCCAGCAGGTCGAGGCCACGTCGACCGAACTGCTCGCGGCCTCCAGCGAGCAGCTGCGCGAGATCCGCGACACCGGCGAGTCGGTCTTGCAGATGGCCGGGCGCATCAACGATGTGTCGGGCCAGGCCCAGGAAACGGCGGCCGTGGCGCGCCAGTCGCTCGACGCGGCCGAGACCGGTTTGCGTGCCGTGCAGAACACCATCGGCGGCATGAATTCGATCCGCGACCAGATCCAGGAAACCTCCAAGCGAATCAAGCGGCTCGGCGAGTCGTCGCAGGAAATCGGCGAGATCACCGAGCTGATCTCCGACATCACCGAGCAGACCAACGTGCTGGCGCTGAATGCCGCGATCCAGGCCGCCTCGGCCGGTGAAGCGGGCCGTGGCTTTTCGGTCGTGGCCGAGGAAGTGCAGCGCCTGGCCGAACGCTCCGGCGACGCAACGCGCCAGATCGCCGCGCTGGTCAAGACGATCCAGACCGACACGCAGGACGCCGTCGGCGCGATGGAGCGCAGCACGCAGGGCGTGGTCGAAGGCACGCGCCTCTCGGACGCGGCCGGCACTGCGCTCGGCGAGATCGACCGCGTCTCGCGCCAGCTGGCCGAGCTGATCGCCCACATCTCGAACCAGGCGCTCAGCGAGGCCCAGTCGGCGAACGTGGTGGCGGCCAACATTCAGCACATCTTCGCTGTCACCGAGCAGACCGGCGAGGGCACGCGCTCGACCGCGCAGATGGTGCGCGAACTGTCGCGCACGGCCGAGGAGCTGAAGCAGTCGGTGGCGCGGTTCAAGATCGAATGAACGGCGCGCGTTAATCCCTTCGATCCGCGCGCCGCACCACCAGCTGATGTCAACCCTGCGGCTCCGCGATCCCTGTTCAGCCAAACCAGCAACCGAATCCGATGGCCAACCCGACCTCGAACCCGTCCACGCTTGAGCCGGGCGATGACTTGAGCACCCTCGCCTGGGTGCACGAAGAGTTGCGCCGTTCGCTGGAAGCTGCGCACAAGGCGCTGCGGCGGTTTGTGAGAGACACCGAGGCACTGGCCAGCTCCGACCTCGACGCCGTCGACCCGGCCGTGCTGCGCAGCGCGCGGTCGCAGATTCACCAGGGGGTGGGCGCGCTGGAGCTGGTCGCGCTGCCTGCCGCAGCGTCGGTGTTGAGGGCCAGCGAGGCCGCCGTGCAGCGTTTTATCAGCAAGCCGCAACGGCTGACCGCCGGGGTCGTGGACGACATCGAGCGAGCCTCGTTCGCGCTGCTCGACTACCTCGCGCGCATGCTGGCCGGCAAGCCGGTTTCGGCACTGGCCCTGTTCCCGCAGTACCGCGCGGTCCAGGAGGCGGCCGGCGCCGACCGGGTTCACCCGGCCGATCTGTGGTCGGCCGACTGGCACTGGCGCGAGTTGCCGGTCGATGTGAACGCTGCGCCGCGCCAGCCCGACGCCGTGACCCACGCCGCGCTCGAAGCCCAGTTGCTGGCCTTTCTTCGCAGTGCCGAACCGCTGGCCGCAGCCGGCCGCATGAGCGACATCTGCGCCGGCCTCGGCGCCGGTGCGCAAGACCTGCAAGTCGCCACCTTGTGGAAGCTTGCCTCGGCCGTATTCGAGGCCCAGGCCCACGGCCTGCTCGGCTTCGACGTGTTCAGCAAGCGCGTGGCATCGCGGCTGCTGTCGCAGTTCCGCATCCTCGAACGCGGCGAGACCGAGGTTTCGCTGCGGCTCGCTCAGGACCTGCTGTTCTTCTGCGCCCAGAGTGCCTCGCCGGGCGATGGCCGGAGGGCCCCGCGGCTGGCCGCCGCACGCCAGGCTTACGGTCTGGTGCACGACGTGCCGGCCGACTACAGCGTCAGCGTGCTCGGGCGCTTCGACCCGGCCGTGGTGGCGCAGGCGCGCAAGCGCGTTGGCGCGTCGAAGGAAGCGTGGTCAGCGGTGGCCGGCGGCGAGATGCACCGGCTGACCGGGTTGACCGAACAGTTCACGCTGGTCGGCGAATCGCTGAAGAAGTTGTTTCCGCTCGGCGACACGTTTGCATTCGAGTTGCAGCAGGCGGTCGCGCAGACCCAGCAGAGCGCCGCTGCGCCGCCGGCGTCGCTGGCGATGGAAGTGGCGACCAGCCTGCTGTATGTCGATGCCGTGCTCGAAGACGGCGACTTCGACCACCCCGACCAGGCGGCGCGGGTGCGCCGCCTGGCCGAGCGGCTGGCCGGCGTGCGCCAGGGCCAGGCACCCGAGGCGCTCGAAGGCTGGATGGAAGAGCTGTACCGGCGCGTCTCCGACCGCCAGACCATGGGCAGCGTGGTGCAGGAATTGCGCGCCTCGCTGTCCGAGGCCGAGAAGCTGATCGACCAGTTCTTCCGCAAGCCGGACGACCGGGCCGTGCTGATCCCGGTGCCGCACCAGTTGTCGGCGATGCGCGGCGTGCTGTCGGTGCTCGGCATGGACCAGGCCTCGGCCGCACTGCTGCGCATGCGCGACGAGGTCGATGGGCTGGCCTCGACCGAACTCGATCCGCAGCGCGTGGCGCAAGCCGGCGTGTTCGACCGGCTCGCCGGCAACCTGGGCGCGCTCGGTTTCCTGATCGACATGCTCAGCGTGCAACCGCAGATCGCCAAGTCGCTGTTCACGTATGACGCCGACACCGGCACGCTGAGTGCCGTGATGGGGCGGCGCGATGGCGCGGCGAGCCTGGGCGCAGCGGCCGGCACCGCGCCGGTCGAGCAGCGGCTGATCGAACAGGCGCAGTCGCTGGCGTTCGCTTCGGCGCGCGACGATGTCTCGACGGCCGACGTGGCCCGCGATCTGGAGCGCCTTTCGCACGAAGCGCAGGCTGCCGATCAGCCGGCGCTGGCCGCTGCCGTTTTGCGGGCTCAGGAAGGTCTCGACCAGGCCGACGGGCCGGCGGGCGTGGCGGTGGTGCGCGGGGAACTCGCGGAGGCACTGGTCGACTTTGTCGCCACCGCCTCCGACCCGGTTGGCCTGGAGCCGGAAGTGGCCAGCCCAGCGAGCCCCGAGCGCAGCCGCATGGGTGCGCCGATCACGCTCGACTTCGGCCTTGGCGATGTCGGTCCGACGGTGGCTGCGGGTATGGGTGCGGATCAGGCCGCCGGCGTCGAGGATCTGTCGCAAGACGACGAGATGCGCGAGATCTTCCTCGAAGAAGCGCATGAGGTCCTGCACGACGCGGCGACGGCGCGGGCCGCATGGGTTCAGGCGCCGGCCGATGTAGCGCTGGCAACCACCTTGCGGCGCGCCTTCCACACCTTGAAGGGCAGCTCGCGAATGGTCGGGTTGAAGGCCTTCGGCGACGCCGCCTGGGCCTGCGAACAGCTCTACAACAACCACCTTGCCGGCCAGCGCGCGGCGCAGGCTCCGCTGCTCGAATTCACCGCATGGGGTCTGGACTATCTGGGCGCCTGGGTCGAAGACATCGCGGCCGGCCGCGCGCCGGCACACGACGCCGCGACGGTCGAACTCGCCGCCGCGCGGGTCGACGAACAGCAGGCGCGTGCGGCCAGCGTCGAAGTCGCCGACCTGGCCCTGCCGTTCGGCTTTCCCGTCGATCTGCCGAGCGCGGCCGACCTCGATTTCTCGATGCCGATGCCGGTTGCTGCCGCGATCGAGCTGCCCGACCTGTCGTTCGAACTCGACCTGGCCGGCCTGGAGATGCCGGCGCTGGCCGATGACAACGAACTGCTGAGCGAACTGCTGAGCGAACACGGCGAACTCGACCTGACGACACCGGCGCTGTTGCACCCGTTCGATCTTCAGCCCACCGAACCGCTGGCGCTTGGCGAAGTCACCGAGGTGTTGCCGGGCAACCAGGGGTTCGACCTGATCGACCTCGAACTCGACTTCGAATCGGGGCCGGGCGCGTCGGCTTCGGCGCCGTTCATCGACGCCGCGACGCTTGCGGTGGAGGCGGCGCCGGCAGTCGAACCGGAAGCTGAATTCGCAGCGCCGCATGGAGCGCGAGACGAAACCGAGCACGAGGCACGGCACGACAGCGAGGCAGCGTCCGAGCCGCCTGTTGGCGAGCCCGAAGACGAACATGTCAAGCGCATCGGGCCGTTGCGCATCGGCATCCCGCTGTTCAACATCTATCTCAACGAGGCCGACGAACTCTCGCGGCGGCTGAGCATCGAGCTGGCCGAATGGGCGATGGAGCTGCACCGCCCGATCGGCGAGGCGCCGATCGCGCTCGCCCACTCGCTGGCCGGCAGTTCGGCCACCGTCGGCTTTGCCGACCTGTCGCAGCTGGCGCGGGCGCTCGAACATGCGCAGACCCGTACCCAGGCCATCGGCCTCGGTACGGCCGAAGAAGCGCGCCTGTTCGTCGATGCGGCGGATGAAATCCGGCGCCTGCTGCACCAGTTTGCGGCCGGCTTCCTGAAGGAGGCCGCGCCCGAATTGCTGGCCCGGCTGGTCGACCATGAACTGAGCTCCGCGAAGCGCCTCGAAGCGGCCGTTGCAGCGGCCGAGCGGACGCCGGCGCACGCCTTGCTGGCCGACCTGGAACCGGTGGTTTCGAGCCCGGCCTCGATCGTCGCACCGAGTGCCGAACTGAGTGCTGAACTCAGTGCTGAACCCAGTGCTGAACCGAGTGCCGAACCCCCGCCGGAGGCGCGCTTCGATCCCCTTGGCCTGACCGAGCTGAAACCCCTCGGCGCGCTGCCGGTCGAAGCGGCGCGCGCGGCTCCGATCGATCACGGCGATGACGATCACGACGATGCCATCGATGACGCCATTGACGACGCCATAGATGCGGTCGATGCGGTCGACGACGAACTGTTCCCGATCTTCGAGGAAGAGGCCGAAGAGCTGTTGCCGCAGCTCGCCACGTCACTGCGCGACTGGGCTCGCCGGCCCACCGCCGCCGAGCCGCCTGCCGCCTGCATGCGTGCGCTGCACACCTTGAAAGGCGGCTCGCGCCTGTCCGGCGCGATGCGCCTGGGCGAGATGGCGCACCGGCTGGAAACCCGCATCGAGCGGTTGATGGCGCGCCCGCCGGTGGCCGCTGCCGATGTCGAGACCCTGCAATCGCACGCCGACGCCATGGCGCAGGCCTTCGACGCGTTGCGCCACCGTGGCGCGGTGGCCGATGCGGATGCCGATGTCGATGCCGGCGCAACATCGCCGGCCGTCCAGCCGGAGCGCCCGGCAGCGGTTGTCGCAGCCGCGCCGGCCCTGCCGATGTTGCTGGACGCAGCGCCGACCGAGTTGTCCGCAGATCCGCAGCTTGACGCGTCGGACTCGTCCCCGACCGCGCCGCTTGACGATGCCGTCGTCGCAGTCCGGCCAGTGGCCGCGCTTTTGACCGCAGCCGCTGCGGTGCAACCGCAGCGCTTGCCCCCCGAACCGGTGCAACCGCTGGCGCCGATCGACTGGTCGCGCTTCCCGGTCGCGGCAGCGGCGGCCCGCAAGACTGCGGAGCGTGGCACCGGTGCGCAGACGGCAGTGCGGGTGCGCGCACCGCTGCTCGACCGGCTCGTCAACCAGGCCGGCGAGGTCAGCATCGCGCGTTCGCGCATCGAGGCCGGCGTCGGCCAGATCAAGGGCTCGCTTGCCGATCTGACCGAAAACCTGGAGCGCCTGCGCGCCCAGTTGCGCGACATCGAATTCCAGGGCGAGACCCAGATGAGCTCGCGGCTCGAAGCGGCGAAGGCGGCTTCGCAGTCGTTCGACCCCTTGGAGTTCGACCGCTTCACGCGCTTCCAGGAACTGACCCGCATGATGGCCGAGTCGGTCAACGACGTGGCCACCGTGCAGCGTTCGCTGCAGCGCGCGCTCGAGGTCACCGAAGACGAACTGGTGCAGCAGGCGCGCATGACGCGCGACCTGCAGGACGACTTGCTGCGCACCCGCATGGTCGAGTTCGAGGGCCTGTCCGACCGCCTGTATCGCGTCGTGCGCCAGGCCGCGAAGGAGACCGGCAAGTCGGTGCGGCTCGACATCGTCGGCGGCGGCGTCGAGGTCGATCGCGGCGTGCTCGACCGCATGACGCCGGCCTTCGAGCACCTGGTGCGCAACTGCGTCACGCATGGCATCGAGGCGCCGGCGGCGCGCACGGCGGCCGGCAAAGAGGCGACCGGCGCGATCATCGTCGCGCTGTCACAAGAGGGCAATGAGGTCGGTGTCGAGTTCCGCGACGATGGCGCCGGGCTCGACCTGGAACGCATCCGCGCCAAGGGCCTGGCGCTCGGGCTGCTCGATGCAAATGCACCGGCCAGCGACGCCGAGCTGGCGAACCTGATCTTCGCGCCCGGCTTCTCGACCGCCACGGTCGTGACCGAACTGTCCGGCCGCGGCGTCGGCATGGACGTGGTGCGCTCCGAGGTGAATGCGATCGGCGGGCGCGTCGAGACCGCGACCGCTGCGGGCCAGGGCACCTCGTTCAAGCTGGTGCTGCCGCTGACCACGGCGGTGACCCAGGTCGTGATGCTGCGCTGCGGTTCGACCCACGTGGCGGTGCCGTCGACACTGGTCGAACTGGTGCGCCGCGTCACGCCCGACGAGATCGACCAGGCCTATGCGAGCAGCACGTTCGAGGTCGCTGAGCGGCCGCTGCAGTTCTTCTGGCTCGGTGCGCTGCTGCAGCTCGGGCCTCGCCCCGATGCCAGCGCAACGCGCACGCGCACGGTGGTGGTGATCCGCAGTGCGCAGCAGCGCATCGTGCTGCATGTGGATGAAGTGCTGGGCAACCAGGAAGTGGTGGTGAAGCACCTCGGGCCGCAGCTCTCGCGCCTGCCCGGCCTGGCCGGCATCACCTTGCTGGCATCGGGCGCGGTGGCGCTGATCTACAACCCGGTTGCGCTCGCCACGCTGTACGGCGATGCGGCGCGCGCTGCGACCCAGGCTGCCCTGCACGCGCCCGGCCACGGTGGTTCGGTGCCGCTGGCCAACGAGCCGGCCGCGGCGGTGGCGCCGCTGGTGATGGTGGTCGATGATTCGCTCACGGTGCGGCGTGTGACGCAGCGTTTGTTGCAGCGCGAGGGCTACCGCGTCGTGCTCGCGAAGGACGGCCTCGACGCGCTCGAGCGGCTTGCCGAAGAGGTGCCGCAGATCGTGTTGTCGGACATCGAGATGCCGCGCATGGACGGTTTTGACCTGGTGCGCAACATGCGCGCCGATGCCCGGTTGCGCGAGCTGCCGGTGATCATGATCACCTCGCGAATCGCCCAGAAGCACCGCGACTACGCGGCCGAACTGGGTGTCGATCACTACCTCGGCAAGCCCTACGCCGAGGAAGACCTGCTGGCGCTGGTGCGCCGCTACACGGCGAGCCAGGCGCTGGCTTGAGCGCAACGGTTCGGGGGTCAAGGAAAAGCCAATCCTTCACCGCAGAGGTGCGGAGTTAGCGGAGTTGCGCAGAGTTAGAGAAAAGTACTGTCTTCTCTGCGAACCTCTGCGTTCTCTGCGCCTCTGCGGTGCGTGAGTTTGGTATCCCTTGTCGCACGCTTGAGCGTGTCGGTTCAGGCGCCTATGTTCTTGTCGTCCGGCCGCCCCTTCACGACCGCAAATCGCGCCAGCGTGCGGTCCCGCGCTGCCTCGTGCTGCACCACGGGTTGCGGGTAGTCGCGACCGAGCACGATATTGGCTGCGGCCAGGTCGACCGGGCGGGCTGCCCACGGGGCGTGCAGGGCGGCATCGGGCAGGGCGGCGAGTTGCGGCAGGTACCGGCGGATGAAGCGGCCTTGGGCGTCGAACTTCTCGCTCTGGCTGGTGGGGTTGAAGATGCGGAAGTACGGTTGCGCGTCGCACCCCGTCGAGGCCGCCCACTGCCAGCCGCCGTTGTTGGCGGCAAGGTCGAAGTCGTTCAGGTGGAGCGCGAAATACGCTTCGCCCCAACGCCAGTCGATCCCCAGGTCCTTGGTCAGGAAGCTCGCCACCACCATGCGCAGGCGGTTGTGCATGTAGCCGGTCTGGTTGATCTGCGCCATCGCCGCGTCGACCAGCGGATAGCCGGTGCGGCCCTCGCACCAGGCCTTGAATAGCAGGTCGGCATGCGGCCCTTGCTCCCACACGATGCGGTCGTACTCGGGCTTGAAACACGCGCCGACGACCCGCGGATGGTGGTGCAGTATCTGGTGATAGAAGTCGCGCCAGATCAGCTCCGACAACCACACCGATGCGCCGGGCGGCGTGTCGTGCGCCGCAGCCTCTTGCATGCGTTGCCGCGCGGTCGCCGCCAGCGCGCGGATCGACACGGTGCCGAAGCGCAGGTGCACCGACAGGTAGCTCGGTCCGCGCACGGCGGGGAAGTTGCGCGCCTCGCCATAGTCGGCCATGCGTGGCAGAAAGTCGGCCAGCAACGCCTGCCCGCCGGCGCTGCCGGTGGGGATCTTCAACGCGCTCAGGTTGCTGGGCTTGAAGCCGAGTTCGGCCAGCGTCGGCAGGCGGTCGGCTGCGTCGGTTGCGGGTGTGGTTGCGGATGCGGGTGCCGGCGCGAGTGCGTGGGCATGGCGGTCGATCGGGTAGGGCTTGACGAAGAACGGTTCGAGCTTCTTCAGCCACGCATTCTTGTACGGCGTGAACACCGTGTAAGGCTTGCCGGCCTGGGTCAGCAACTCGCTGCGTTCGAACACGACATGGTCTTTGCTGGTGTGCAGGGCAACGCCTTGCGCCGCCAGGGCCGTGCGCGCGGCGGCGTCGCGCTGCAGGGCTGCAGGCTCGTCGTCGTGGTTCGCGTAGACGGCCTGCACGCCGAGCTTGCGTGCCAGTGCGGCGATCTCGGCCACGGCATGGCCATGATGCACCATCAGGCGCACGCCAGAGCGGCCGTGTTGCGCGCCCAGTTCGCGCAGTTGCCGGTCGAGGTCTTGCAGGCTGGCGTGGATGAAGTCGACCCGGCGGTCGATGCGCGGCAGCGCATCGAGGATGTCGCGGTCGAAGATGAAGGCGCACCAGACTTGCCGGGCTGCCGTCAGCGCGTGGTGCAGCGCGGCGTTGTCGTGAGCCCGCAAGTCGCGTCGAAACCAGACCAGGGCCGTGTCGAGAGATCGTTCCATCCCGTGGAGTCTGCCGCAGTCATAAAATCACTGCATGCCTGCTGCTCCGGTCAACTTCACGAACCAGTTCCTCATCGCCATGCCGGGCATGGGCGGCGACACCTTTGCCGGCGCCGTGATCTACCTGTGCGACCACACCGAGCGGGGTGCGCTCGGCCTGGTCATCAACAAGCCGATCGACATCAAGCTGCGCAACCTGTTCGAGAAGGTCAACCTGTCGCTGGACCGGGCCGACCTCGCCGATGCGCCGGTCTACTTCGGCGGCCCGGTGCAGACCGAACGCGGCTTCGTGCTGCATGAGCCGATCGAATTCGACGGCGGCGCGGCACCACCCTACAGCTCGTCGATGCAGATCCCCGGCGGCCTGGCGATGACGACGAGCAAGGACGTGCTGGAAGCGCTGTCGAGCGGCGCCGGCCCGAAGCGGGTGCTGGTGACGCTGGGCTATGCCGGCTGGGGCGCAGGGCAGCTGGAAGACGAGATGAGCCGCAACGGCTGGATCAACGTCGGCGCCGAGCCGGCCATCATCTTCGACACGCCGGTCGCGCAGCGCTACGACAAGGCGCTGTCGCTGCTCGGCATCGACGTGAACATGCTGAGCCAGGAGGCGGGGCACGCATGAATGGGACGGACGGCACCCGAGTCGCTGTTCCGCTTTCATTTCTCGCTTTCGACTTCGGCACCC
Organism: Rhizobacter sp.; assembly: GCA_025355745.1. GTDB lineage: Bacteria > Pseudomonadota > Gammaproteobacteria > Burkholderiales > Burkholderiaceae_C > LMDS01. The sequence continues at coordinate 31,377 of JANXZA010000013.1, forward strand.
GACGCGTCGGCGTCGCCACCGGCAACACGCTGACCGGCAGCGCGCAGCCGCTGAAAACCGTGGCTTCCGAAGGCGCGGCGCGGTTCGAGGCGATCGGCCGGTTGATCGAGGAATGGCAACCGGCCGCACTCGTCGTCGGCGTGCCTTTCCACCCCGACGGTGCGGCGCACGACAATACCCTGCGCGCACGCCGCTTCGCCCGGCAGTTGCACGGCCGCTTCAAGCTCGTGGTGCACGAGGTCGACGAGCGTTACACCACCACCGAAGCCCACGCGGCAGGCGCGCGCGACCTCGACGCCGCATCCGCTGCCATCATCCTCGAACAGTTTCTGCGAAGCCTGCGATGAGCACCCTCCACCTCGATGCCGAAGCGCTCTACGCCGATCTGCTCGATGCCGTGCGGCAGTTCCTGCAGCCGGGCACCGCGCTGGTCGGCATCTGGTCCGGCGGCGCCTGGCTGGCCGAGCGCCTGCAGCGCGATCTGATGCTGGCGGGCGAGGCCGGCGTGATCTCGAGCGCGCTGCACCGCGACGACTTCGGCTCGCGCGGCCTGGCCGCCGGCACCGACCACACCCGGCTGCCGTTCGAGATCGAGGGCCGCCACCTGCTGCTGATCGACGACGTGCTCTACACCGGCCGCACGATCCGCGCCGCCATCAACGAGCTGTACGACTTCGGCCGCCCGGCGAGCGTGGCGCTGGCGGTGCTGGTCGATCGCGGCGGGCGCGAGCTGCCGATCGCCGCCGCTGTGTCGGCCGCACGCATCACGCTGCCGCGCGAGCAGCGCCTGTCGCTGGCGCGCGATGCGGCCGGGCGCTTCAGCTTCGACATCGAGGAAGGCGCGTGATGCTGTCCCGGCGCAACCCGCAACTGAACCAGAACGGCGAGTTGATCCACCTGCTGTCGATCGAAGGCCTGCCGCCAGCGGTGCTGCAGCACATCCTCGACACGGCGGGCACCTTCCTGAGTGTGAACGACCGCGATGTGAAGAAGGTGCCGCTGCTGCGCGGCAAGAGCATCTTCAACCTGTTCTTCGAGAACAGCACGCGCACCCGCACCACTTTCGAGATCGCGGCCAAGCGCCTGAGCGCCGACGTCATCAACCTCGACATCGCGCGCTCCAGCGCGGCCAAGGGCGAGAGCCTGCTCGACACCATCGCGAACCTGAGCGCGATGCACGCCGACATGTTCGTCGTGCGCCACAGCGAGAGCGGCGCGCCCTACCTGATCGCCCAGCATTGCGCGCCGCACGTGCATGTGGTCAACGCCGGCGACGGCCGCCATGCGCATCCGACGCAGGGGCTGCTCGACATGTACACGATCCGCCACTACAAGCACGACTTCCGGCAGCTCACGGTGGCCATCGTCGGCGACATCGTGCACTCACGCGTGGCGCGCTCCGACATCCATGCGCTGACCACGCTGGGCGTGCCCGAGATCCGCGCTGTCGGCCCGAAGACGCTGGTGCCGAACGACCTGAAGGAGATGGGCGTGCGCGTCTGCCATGACATGCGCGAGGGCATTGCCGGCGCTGACGTGATCATCATGCTGCGGCTGCAGAACGAGCGCATGAGCGGCGCGATGCTGCCCAGCGCCGGCGAGTTCTTCAAGAACTACGGACTGACGCCCGACAAGCTCGCGCTCGCCAAACCCGACGCCATCGTGATGCACCCGGGCCCGATCAACCGCGGTGTCGAGATCGACTCGGCGGTGGCCGACGGCGCGCAAAGCGTGATCCTGCCGCAGGTCACCTTCGGCATCGCAGTGCGCATGGCGGTGATGTCGATCATCGCGGGGAACAGCGCATAAGGCGCCTGAGCGATGGTCGAGCGACCTCAATGCATAGACAACTCACGCACCGCAGAGGCGCAGAGAACGCGGAGCGACGCAGAGAAGAAAGTCAATTTCGTGTCTTCACTCTGCGTAACTCTGCGTTCTCCGCGCCTCTGCGGTGGTGAGTTGAGGTTTCACATGCGACCCATACGCGCCCAGCGATCGAAGCACGCTCAGTCCCTGCGCTATTCCCTCTGGAAAGTCCGCCAGCCATGAAACTCCTGATCCATGGCGGCCGCGTGATCGACCCGGCCAGCGGCCGCGACGAACCGGCCGACCTCGCCATCGCGGCCGGCCGCATCGTCGCCATCGGCCAGGTCAACGCCGACTTTCACGCCGACCGCCGCATCGATGCCAGTGGCCTGGTCGTCGCCCCCGGCCTGGTCGATCTGAGTGCCCGCCTCGGCGAGCCCGGCCGCGAACACGAAGGCCTGCTCGAATCGGAGATGGCTGCGGCGGTGGCCGGCGGCATCACCAGCCTGGTCTGCCCTCCCGACACCGACCCGGTGCTCGACGAGCCCGGCCTGGTGCAGATGCTCAAGTTCCGCGCCCGCAAGCTGCGCCTGGCGAACCTGTTCCCGCTCGGCGCCCTGACGCGGGGCTTGAGCGGCGCAATACTGACCGAGATGACCGAGCTGACCGAGGCCGGCTGCGTCGGTTTTTCGCAGGCCGAAACCCCGATCAACGACACCCTGGTGCTGCACCGCGCGCTCCAATACGCCGCGACCTTCGGCTACGCGACCTGGCTGCGGCCGAACGATGCCTGGCTCGGCAAGGGCGTGGCCGCGAAGGGGCCGCTGGCCACGCGGCTCGGTCTGGCGGGTGTGCCGGCGATCGCCGAGACGATCGCGCTGGCGACGATCTTCGAGCTGGTGCGCGACACCGGTGCGCGCGTCCACCTGTGCCGGCTGTCGAGCGCGGCCGGCATCGAACTCGTGCGCCGCGCCAAGGCCGAAGGCCTGCCGATCAGTTGCGACGTTAGCCTGAACCAGTTGCACCTCACCGACCTGGACATCGGCTACTTCAACGCCGCGATGCGCCTGACCCCGCCGCTGCGCCAGCAGCGCGACCGCGATGCGATCCGCGCCGCGCTGGCCGACGGCACCGTCGATGCGCTCGTCAGCGACCACACGCCGGTCGATGCCGATGCGAAGAACCTGCCCTTTGCCGAGGCCGAGCCGGGCGCGAGCGGCCTGGAGCTGCTGCTCGGCCTGGCGCTGAAGTGGGGCACCGAAGAGGGCCTGCCGCTGGCGCGCGCGCTGGCCACCGTCACCAGTTCACCGGTCTCGGTGATGGGCGAGGCGCTCGGTTCGCTGGCGGCAAGCGCTGGCCGGCTGGTCGAAGGAGGCGTGGCCGATGTGTGCGTGTTCGATGCGGCTGCCCGCTGGGCTGTGCAGCCGGGCGCGCTGCGCAGCCGCGCCAAGCACACGCCGTTCACAGGTTATGAGCTGCCAGGCGCGGTGCGCTGGACCCTGGTCGGCGGAGCGCTGGCGTTCGAAGCGCCGCGATGATTCGCAGCGCTCGCGCGGCGGGCCGCCTGCTGCGCTGCGTGGCGCATGGCCTGCACGGCCTGGGGATCGTGCTGCTGCGCTTTCCGCACCTCGACGCGCCCGCCCGGCACGCGTGCATCCAGTGGTGGTCGACGAAGATGCTGCGCGTGCTGGGCATCGCGTTGCAGGTCGAGGGCGTGCCGGCAACCGGCGGCAGCTTGCTGGTCGCGAATCACATTTCGTGGCTCGACATCATGGCCGTGCACGCCATGTGCCCGCAGGCGCGCTTCGTCTCGAAGGCCGATGTGAAGGCCTGGCCGCTGCTGTCCCGGCTGGTCGATGCGGCCGGCACGCTGTACCTGGAACGCGAGCGCAAGCGCGATGCGCTGCGTGTCGTCCACACGATGGCGCAGGCCTTGAAGGATGGCGAGATGGTGGCGGTGTTCCCCGAGGGCACCACGTCGGACGGCCGCGCGCTGTTGCCGTTCCATGCCAACCTGCTGCAGGCGGCGATCGCCACCTGCACTCCGGTGCAGCCGGTGGCGCTGCGCTTTTCGGACTCGACGCAGGGTGTGAGCCGTGCGGTCGAATTCATCGGCGACACGACCCTGCTGCAAAGCCTGTGGCGCGTGGCCTGCGGGGATGGCGTCACGGCCTGGGTGGCACTGCTGCCAGCGCGTGACAGCACGTTGGCCGACCGGCGCGCGCTGGCGCAGACCTTGCGCGCCGACATCGAGGCGCGCTTGACGAGGAGGGTCTGAGCGGCCGGCTCGGTGGCCTTGACGGCAGCGGGGCGGTGGCGGATCAGCGGCGGATCAGCGGCGGGCCATCGCTGCGGTGCGAGTTCGCATCGTCAGCCCTTTCCTTGCGCCGCCACTGCAGCAGCCGCCGTCGCAACCGCTTGCGCATCACCGAGGTAGTAGCTCTTGGTTGGCTTCAGATCGGCGTCGAGTTCGTAGACCAGCGGAATCCCGTTCGGAATGTTCAGCCCGACGATGTCGGCATCCGAGACGCCGTCGAGGTACTTGACCAGCGCGCGGATGCTGTTGCCATGCGCGGCCACCACCACCCGCTGGCCGGCGTGCAGGGCCGGCGCCAGCGTTTCGTGCCACCACGGCAGCACGCGCGCCACCGTGTCTTTCAGGCACTCGGTGAGCGGCACGTCGGCGGGCTTCAGCTTCGCATAGCGCGGGTCGCCGCGTTCGCTGCGCGGGTCGTTCGCGTCGAGCCCAGGGGGCGGGGTGTCGTAGCTGCGGCGCCAGACCAGCACTTGCGCGTCGCCATACTTCCTCGCCGTCTCGGCCTTGTTCAAGCCTTGCAGCGCGCCGTAGTGGCGCTCGTTCAAACGCCAGTCGTTGACGACCGGCACCCAGGTGCGGTCCATCTGGTCGAGCGTGTGCCAGAGGGTCCAGATGGCGCGCTTCAGCACCGAGCTGCAGGCGAGGTCGAACTCGAAGCCCTCGGCCTTCAGCAAGCGGCCGGCCTGCTGCGCCTGTTGCACGCCAAGTGGCGTCAGGTCGATATCGGTCCAGCCGGTGAAGCGGTTCTCGAGGTTCCAGACCGACTCGCCGTGGCGGATCAATACGAGTTTGTGCATGGGGCGTGGCAGGCGCGAGGCGAGCCGGTTGGCGGTGACGGGGATGGGCTGGGCCGACAAGGGCATGAGCGTGCCAGCCCGGATGAACGCGGATCGAATTCTATAATCGGTGCCCCAAGCCAATCGAAACGCGCCACCGTGAAGTTCTTCATCGACAACTGGTTCCTGTTCCTTGCTGCCGCCGTCTCGGGTGGCTTGCTGGTGTGGCCGATGTGGGGCAAAGGGCTGGGTTCTGGCGCGGGTGCCAAGGTGTCGACCACCGACGCGGTGCAGCTCATCAACCGCGAAAAGGCGGTGCTGATCGATGTCAGCGAACCGGCCGAATATGCGGCCGGCCACCCGGCCGGTTCGAAGAGCGTGCCGCTCGGCGGCCTGGAAGCTTCCACCGCACTGCCGAAGAACAAGGCCTTGCCGCTGGTCGTCGTCTGCCCCACCGGCACTCGCGCCGGCCGCGCCGTGGCGACCCTGAAGAAGCTCGGCTTCGAGAATGCGCGCGCCCTGGCCGGCGGCACGGCGGCCTGGCGCGAAGCCAACCTGCCGATCGAGAAGACGGCTTGATCGAAGCCCATCGACAGCCCATCAATCAACCTCAATTCGCACCCTTCGGAGCCCTTCGAAAATGCTGCCAGTGAAGATGTTCAGCACCTTGTCGTGCCCGTATTGCGTGCAGGCCAAGGCCTTGCTGAAGCAGCGCGGCGTCGAGGCGATCGACGATGTGCGCGTCGACCTGGAACCGGCGCAACGCCAGGCCATGATCGAGATCACCGGGCGCCGCACGGTGCCGCAAATCTTCATCGGCGACACCCATGTGGGTGGCTGCGACGACCTGCTGGCGCTCGACCGGCGCGGCGGCTTGCTGCCGCTGCTGGCCGGTGCCCGCACCAGCGCCTGAACCGGCGCCTGAACCGGCGCCTGAACCAGCGCCTGAACTCACGTTCGATCCGACTCGGGCCGCCTCGGCCTAAGTGATAATCGCTGCCGCAAATGGCTCGCCGCATCCTGCGGTCGAATGCCTCTATCCAACCCGAGAATTCCATGGCTGACGACAACCCGAACCCGGTCTTCAACATCCAACGCATCTACCTGAAGGACCTGTCGCTCGAGCAGCCGAACTCGCCGCAGATCCTGCTCGAACAGGGCCAGCCGCAGGTCGAGATCAATCTGGCGCTCGGCGCCGGGCCGATCGGCGAAGGCGTGTACGAAGTGACCGTCACGGCCACCGTCACGACCAAGGTCAACGACAAGGTGCTGTTCCTGGTCGAGGCCAAGCAGGGCGGCATCTTCGAGATCCGCAACATCCCCGAAGACCAGCTGCAGCCCATCATCGGCATCGCCTGCCCGGGCATCATCTATCCGTACCTGCGCGCCATCGTCTCCGACGTCTGCACGCGCGCCGGCTTCCCGCCGGTGCTGTTGTCGGAAGTGAACTTCCAGGCCATGTTCGAAGCCCAGCAGGCGCAGGCCGCGAAGGCCAATGGCGCGAGTGGAAACAGCAATGGCAATGGCAGCGGCAACGGCGCGGCCATCATCACCAACGCGACCTGATCGGCCGCGGGTGCCGCTGCGGGTGTCGGCGCCATGAACCTCACGGTCCTGGGCGCCGGTGCCTGGGGCACCGCGCTGGCCGCAAGTGTGGCCGAGCGCCACCCGACCCGGCTGTGGGCGCGAGATGCGGCCCAGGCGGCGCAGATGCGCGCGGCGCGCTGCAACACCCGCTATTTGCCCGGCATCGCCTTGCCGGCCAGCCTGCATATCGATGCCGATGTCGACGCGGCCATTGCGCACGCGCGCGGCGGCCTCGTGATCGTCGCCACGCCGATGGCCGGCCTGGGCGAGATGCTGCAAATTCTCGGCTCGAAAGCCGGCCCTGACAGCGCTGTGCTGTGGCTGTGCAAGGGCTTCCAGCAGGGCAGCGGCTGGCTCGGCCACGAGGTGGCGCAGGCGCTTGCGCCGGGCCTGCGCGTGGGCGTGCTCTCGGGCCCGAGCTTCGCGATCGAGGTCGCGCGCGGCCAGCCCACCGCGCTGGTCGCGGCCAGCCACGACGCGCAACTTTGCATCGACGCGGTCGCCGCGCTGCACAGCGACAGCTTGCGCCTCTACACCTCGAATGATCCAGTTGGCGTCGAGGTTGGCGGCGCGGTCAAGAACGTGCTGGCGATCGCCACCGGCATTGCCGACGGCATGCGCGGCGCTGATGACGATGCCGACTACGCAGGCGTCAAAGTGGCGGGCACGCCGGCCCGCGCCGGAGGCCTGGGCCTGAACGCCCGCGCCGCGCTGATCACTCGCGGCCTGGCCGAAATGACACGCCTCGGCGTGGCGCTCGGCGCGAACGCCGAAACCTTCATGGGCCTGTCGGGCCTGGGCGACCTGGTGCTCACCGCCACCGGCGAGTTGTCGCGCAACCGCACGGTCGGCCGCCTGCTGGCGCGCGGCCTGCCGCTGGCGCAGATCCTGGCCCGGCTCGGCCATGTCGCCGAGGGCGTGAGCAGCGCGCCGATGGTGCTGCAACGGGCGCGCGCCGCCGGGGTCGAGATGCCGATCACGCAGGCGGTGGTGGCCGTGCTCGAAGGCCGGCTCACGCCCGCTGCCGCACTCGAGCAATTGATGGGCCGCAATGCGCGGCCCGAAACACTCTGACTCCGGAGACGAAGCCCGATGCAACGCCGTGCCCTGCTGCAATCCACCCTCGCGGCTGCGGCTGCGCTGGCCGCTTCGATGACCCGGCCCGCCCTTGCGCAAGCCTGGCCGAACCGGCCGATCAAGCTCGTCGTGCCGTTCCCGCCCGGCAGCTCGCCCGACTTCATCGCCCGCCTGATCGCCGAGCCCCTCGGGCTGGCGCTGGGCCAGACCGTGATCGTCGACAACAAGCCCGGCGCGGGCGGCAACGTCGGCACGGCCCTGGTGGCGAAGGCCGAGGCCGATGGCTACACCTGGCTGTTCACGATCCAGGGCCCGCTGGTGACGGCGCCGCTGCTGACCAAGGGCCTGACCTACGACCCGGTCAAGGACCTGGCGCCGGTCACGCTGGTGGCCACCTCACCCAACGTGCTGGTGATTGACCCGAAGCTCGGCGCCAACACGCTGGTCGACTTCGTGCGCATCGCCAGGGAACGCAAGGGGCGGCTCAATTACGGCAGCGTCGGCAACGGCAGCGCGTCGCACCTGGCGATGGAGCTGTTCAAGGCGCGCGCCGGACTGGACATCGTGCACGTGCCGTACCAGGGCTTCCCGCAGGTCGTCAGCGCGATCCTGGCCGGCGATGTGCAGGCCGGCTTCATGGTGCCGGGCATCGCGATGGGCCAGGTGCGGGCCGGCAAGCTGAAGGCGCTCGGCGTGACGACGCTGGCGCGCACCGGCTCGCTGCCCGAACTGCCGAGCTTCGTCGAGCAGGGCTACGCCGACTTCGAGGCGATCTCGTGGCAGGCGGTGCTGGCGCCGGCCGGCACGTCGAAAGCGATCATCGAACGCGTCTCGCGCGAGCTGGCGCGCATCATCAAGAGCGAAGACGTGCGAACCCGGATGCGGGGCCAGTACTTCAGCGCCGCAGGCACCGCGCCCGAGGCGCTGGCCGGCCTCATGAAGACCGAGCGCGAGCGCTGGGCCAAGGTCATCAGGGCGGCGGGTGTGCAGGCGGAATAGCTCGCCAAGACGTTCGACCGCGCGACGCAGGCTCAACTCACCACCGCAGAGGCGCAGAGAACGCAGAGGTTCGCAGAGAATTCATTTCATTGATTTGAAATCACTCTGCGCAACTCTGCGCAACTCTGCGTTCTCAGCGCCTCTGCGGTGCGTGAGTTGCATTGCTTGATCGATCCGTTCAATCGCACCGGCTGCGCTCAGGCGCCACCCGCGTAGCCGAGCTGGCGCCAGGCCTCGAACACCGCCACCGCGACCGCGTTGCTCAGGTTCAGGCTGCGCTGGTCGGCGCGCAGCGGCAGGCGCACGCGGTGCGACGCGGCCACCTGCGCGCGCACCGTCTCGGGCAGGCCGGCGGTCTCGGAGCCGAACACCAGCCAGTCGCCGGCGTGCCACGCAACTTCAGCGAACGGGCGGCTGCCGCGGGTGGTGAATGCGAACAGGCGCTTCGGGTCGGGCTGCATCGTGTCGGCGAAGGCATCCCACGAGGCATGGCAGCGCACCGGCGCGTACTCGTGGTAGTCGAGCCCGGCGCGCTTGAGCTGCCTGTCGTCCATCGAAAAGCCGAGCGGCTCGATCAGGTGCAGCGCGCAGCCGGTGTTCGCGGCAAGGCGGATCACGTTGCCGGTGTTCGGCGGGATCTCAGGGTGGACGAGGACGATGTTGAACATGGTGTGACGGCTCGAGATGCAGCACGTGCTGTTGCGAGAGGATGCCTTCTCAGGCGTCGCCGGGCCGCGGCGTGCGGGCCACGGCCCACACCTGAACCTGCGCAGCGCCGGCCTGCAGCAGGACCCGCGCGATCTCGGCTGTGGTGGCGCCAGTGGTCATCACATCGTCGATGAGGGCGACGCTGCGCCCGCGCAACTCGGCGCTGCGCCGCGGTTCGACCGCGAACGCCGCGCGCACGTTGCCGGCGCGTTCGGCGGGCGGGAAGGCGAGCTGGTGCGGGGTGTCGCGTACGCGCAGCAGCAGCCGCGCATCGGCCGGGCAGCGCAGCCGGTGCGCCACGCGCCGTGCCAGCTCCCAGGCCTGGTTGTAGCCGCGCTCGCGCAGGCGCGCGTCGCTCAGCGGCACGGGCAGCAGCAGCGGCGGCTGCGGCTGTGCATCGCTGCGGCTTACAGCGTCGGCCAGGCGATGCGCCAGCGCGGGCGCGAGGTCGAGTGCGCCATGGAACTTGAAGTGCGTGATCAGGCTGTCCCACGGATAGGCGTAGTCGACCGCCGCGACGCTGCGCTCGAAGGGCAGTGGGTCGGCCAGGCAGGCGCCGCAGCGGGTCACGCCGGCCGGCACCTGGAGCGCGCAGCCGGTGCAGCGCGGTACGACCGGAGCGAAGCGCTGCACGCAGTCGGCGCAGACGCGCTGCGTGCCCCAGCCGTGGCAGACGGCGCACAGGCTCGGCCAGCCCGTGCGCCTGGGCAGCCTCCCGGCATCGGGGTTGCCGGCATCGGCAATGCCCGCTTCCCGAGCGCCGGCATCGGACAGGGCTGAACGGTTGAGCCGGGTGAACCACACCGCATCAATATACTTCGCCGCCATGGCGCAACCCCCTGTCGATCTGCCTGCGCGGCGCCTCGATCCGGTCGCCGTGAGCGCCGCGCTGCGCCGCCTGGCGCGGGCCCCGCAAGCGCCGTGGCTGCATGCGGAAGTGGCGCGCCGGATGGCCGACAAACTGCAGGTCATCGTCCTCAAGCCCGAGCGGCTGATCGACTGGTGGAGCGAGCTGGGCGCGGGCGCCGGGTTGCTGGCCCGGGCCTATCCGCGGGCGCTGCGCGTGGCGGTCGAGCCCGACGTCGTCTGGGTGCAGCGCGCGCGCGAGTCGAACCGCAAGCCGTGGTGGTCACCGCAGCGCTGGGCCGGCGGCAGTGGCGCGGTGGTGGTCGAGCAGGCGGGCGACATCCCGGCCGGCGCACAGCTCGTCTGGGCCAACATGATGCTGCACGCGGTGCTCGATCCGCCGGCCTTGATTGCGCGCTGGCACGAATTGCTGAGCGTCGATGGCTTCGTGATGTTCTCGTGCCTGGGGCCGGGCACGTTGCGCGAACTGCGCGCGTTGTACGAACGCTGCGGCTGGCCGGCACCGACGCCCGGCTTCGTCGATATGCACGACCTGGGCGACATGCTGGTGCAGGCCGGCTTCGCCGATCCGGTGATGGACCAGGAGACGCTCACGCTGCAATGGGACAGCCCGGCCACGCTGCTGGCCGAGCTGCGCACGCTCGGCGGCAACACCGCGCCTGACCGCATCGAGGGCTTGCGCACTCCGCGCTGGCAGCGGGCGCTGGAGCGCGAACTCGGCGCACTCGCCGGGGCCGACGGCAAGATCGGGCTGAGTTTCGAGGTCGCCTACGGCCATGCCTTCAAGGGCGCTCCGCGGGTGTTGGCGGGCGAGGCCACGACGGTGTCACTGGCCGACATGCGCGCGATGGTGCGGTCTGGCCACGACCGGGCCAGGGAGAAGCGGCCGCTGCGCTAAACTCTGAGGCTTCGGCGCGCTCTTTCACGGCGCCTGAGGCGAGCCCAAATCGCCGCCTTGCCACCGCGCGGTGAGGCGTCGAACCCGGGCCGGTTAAAAGCGGCTTTTTTTCAGAGCACCATCAGAGCGATCACTGCGACATGTCGGCAACTTTTTATCACCCCATGATCGCCGGCCCGGCCGCCGCAAGGCTCCTGCGTTTCGGCGTCGAGGCGGTCGATGGCGAGCCCGGGGTGCAGTGGCTGCTGAAGCGCAACTGCTCCGGCACGCCGCGTCAGATGGTGGTCTTCTTCGCATCACTGTGTGCGCTGTCGCTGGGCATCGCGGCCGTTTGCTGGGTGCACGGGGCGACGCTGGTGATCCCCTTCGCCGGCCTCGAGCTGCTGGCCGTGGCGACCGCGCTGCTGCTGTATGCGCGGCATGCCGCCGACAGCGAGCGCCTTCTCCTGCGACCGGGCCGCCTGGTCGTGGAGCATGTGTCGGGGCGCTCGGTCGAGCGGGTCGAGTTCACGCCCGCCTGGGTGCGAGTGGAACCGCAGCGCGGCGACCGCTCGCTGGTCGAACTTTCGGGCGAGGGGCGATCCATCGCTGTCGGCCGCTTCGTTCGCCCCGAACTGCGGCGCCAGCTCGCCGATGAACTGCGCTGGGCATTGCGACGCGGCCACGGGATCCAGCCTGCGGCCCGCGCGGGTGAAGCGCCTTGATCCAAATTCGAAAACTGAAGCGGCAACCATGATGACGATGACAGCACTTTTCGGGGGCGCAGGGCAGCGGGTCGGCCAGTGGAGCCTGACCTTGCTCGCAGCGCTCGCCTCTCAGGCCGCGCTGGCCGTGAACAACCTGCCCGGCGGCCCGGCGGTGAACCAGCTCGACCTGCACCCACCGGTAACGCAGATCGCCGCCGACCAGCAATGGCTGCACTATTTCATGCTGGTGATCTGCGCGGTCATCTTCGTCGCGGTGTTCGGCGTGATGTTCTATTCGATCCTGCACCACCGCAAGTCGAAGGGCGCGAAGGCAGCCAACTTCCACGAAAGCACCACGGTCGAAATCATCTGGACCATCGTGCCATTCGTGATCGTGATCCTGATGGCGCTGCCGGCCACCAAGGTGGTCGTTGCGATGAAGGACACCAGCGCTGCCGACGTCACCGTGAAGGTCACCGGCATCCAGTGGAAGTGGGGCTACGACTACCTGAAGGGGGAGGGCGAAGGCATCGGCTTCCTGTCGACCCTCGACGCGGCGCAGCGCGAGATGTCCGACTCCGGCAAGCCGTCGGGCGACGACTACCTGCTCAAGGTCGACAACCCGCTGGTGGTGCCGGTGGACCGCAAGATCCGCATCATCACCACTGCGAACGACGTGATCCACGCGTTTTACGTGCCCTCGCTCGGCATCCAGGAAAGCGCGCTGCCGGGCTTCGTGCGCGACACCTGGTTCCGCGCTGACAAGATCGGCACGTATTACGGCCAGTGCTCGCAACTCTGCGGCAAGGAACACTCCTACATGCCGATCCAGGTGAAGGTGGTTTCGGCGGCCGACTACACGAAGTGGGTCGATGGCAAGAAGAAGGAAGCGGCCGCGCTCGCCGATGACCCGGCCAAGGTCTGGGTGCTGCCCGAGCTGCTGGCGCGCGGCGAGAAGGTCTACGCCGCCAACTGCGCCGCCTGCCACCAGGCGAGCGGCAAAGGCGGCGGCCCGATCAAGGCGCTCGATGGCGCGGCCGTGGTACTCGATGCCGACCACGCCAAGCAGATCGCCGTGCTGCTCAACGGCCAGAACAATGGCGCGATGCCGGCATGGAAGCAGCTCAGCGACACCGAGCTGGCGGCCGTCATCACCTACACGAAGAACAACTGGTCGAACAAGACCGGCCAGCTGGTGCAGCCATCCGAGGTGGTCGCGCAGCGCAAGTGAGCGTGCCGACCCGACGCCGCCACCCCATTCGATTCAGCAGTAGAGAACAGGATTTGCCATGAGCGCAGTCATCGACCAACCCGGCCACGGTCACGGCCACGATCACACGCACGACGACCACGGGCACGGTGCGCCGCACGGCTGGCGCCGCTGGCTCTACGCGACCAACCACAAGGACATCGGCACGATGTACCTGCTGTTCTCGTTCACGATGTTCATCGTCGGCGGCATCCTGGCGCTGGTCATCCGCGCCGAGCTGTTCCAGCCCGGCCTGCAGTTCGTGAACCCGCAGCTGTTCAACCAGCTCACCACGATGCACGGCCTGATCATGGTGTTCGGCGCCATCATGCCGGCCTTCGTCGGCTTCGCGAACTGGATGATCCCGCTGCAGATCGGCGCGGCCGACATGGCGTTCGCGCGCATGAACAACCTGAGCTTCTGGATGCTGATCCCGGCTGCGATCATGATCGTCGGCTCGTTCTTCATGCCCGGCGGCGCGCCTGCGGCGGGCTGGACGCTGTACGCACCGCTGACGCTGCAGATGGGCCCGTCGATGGACGCCGGCATCTTCGCGCTGCACATCCTGGGCGCGAGCTCGATCATGGGCTCGATCAACATCATCGTCACCGTGCTCAACATGCGCGCGCCCGGCATGACGCTGATGAAGATGCCGCTGTTCTGCTGGACCTGGCTGATCACCGCCTACCTGCTGATCGCCGTGATGCCGGTGCTCGCCGGAGCGATCACGATGACGCTGACCGACCGCCACTTCGGCACCAGTTTCTTCAACCCGGCCGGTGGCGGTGACCCGGTGATGTACCAGCACATCTTCTGGTTCTTCGGTCACCCCGAGGTCTATATCATGATTTTGCCGGCCTTCGGCATCATCAGCCAGATCGTGCCCGCTTTCGCCCGCAAGAAGCTGTTCGGTTATGCCTCCATGGTGTATGCCACTTCCAGCATTGCCATCCTGTCGTTCATCGTCTGGGCGCACCACATGTTCACCTCCGGCATGCCGGTGACGGGCCAGCTTTTCTTCATGTACGCGACGATGCTGATTGCGGTGCCGACCGCCGTGAAGATTTTCAACTGGATTGCCACCATGTGGCAGGGTTCCATGACGTTTGAGACACCCATG
>JANXZA010000018.1 GCA_025355745.1 Rhizobacter sp.
CCGCCAACGTCGAGGTCGCGAGGCGGGCCTGCCCGGCCGCCAGGCTGGCGCTACCGAGCGCCAGGGCGCCGTCGAAGAAGGTCACCGTGCCCGACAGCGTGCCGGGCGCAGCCGACGACACCATCGCCGTGAACGTGACCGCCTGGCCAGCGGCCACCGGGTTGGCCGAGGCACTCAGCAGCGTCTGCGTCGCGGCCCCGACCGAGGCCGTGCCCAGGCCGGTCAGCGCGACCGACACCGGGCTGGCGCCGAAGTTGCCGCCGACCGTCAACAGGCCGACGAGCGTGATCGGGTCGGACACCAGCGAGGGCCGGAACGCGACGCTCGCACTGCACGTCGCGCCCACCGCCAGCGCCGCGCCGCAGGTGCTGGTCTGCACGAAGTCGCCGTTGACGGCCACGCCGAGCAGGCTGGCGGCCGCGTTGCCGGTGTTGCTGAACGTCACCAGCCGCGCCGCGCTGGCGCTGCCGAACGGCTGCTTGCCGAAGTCGATGACGCCGAGGTCGGCCTGCAGCGCCGGGCCGTTCACGCCTTCGACGTTCAGCATCACGCCGTGCACGCCGCCGGGCGAGTCGTCGTTGATGCTGAGCAGCCCCGACACCGCGCCGAGCGCCACCGGCGTGGCGCGCACGTCGATCGTGCAGCTCGCGCCGGCGGCCAGCGTCGCGCCACAGTGGTTCGTGACCAGGAACGGGCCGCTCGCCGAGACCGCTGAAATGTTGACGCTGCCATTGCCCGTGTTCGGCACCGTGACAGTTCGAACCGGGCTCGTGATGCTCAGCCCGACGCGGCCGAAGTCGAGCCGCTGCGGTGCCGGGGCGACCGACGGAATCAGCACGCCGACTCCCGCCAGGCGGATCGAAAGCGGCGAGCCGGGCGCGTTCGTCGTGACGCTGACGACGCCGCTGCGCGGGCCGGCCGCAGCGGGCTTGAAGTCGAAGGCCAGGCCGCATGACGAGTTCGCGGCCAGCACCGCGCCGCAGGTCGGGAAGCTGGTGTTCAGCGTGAACTCGGGCGGCAAGGTCAGGCCGATCGTCGCCGGCTGAGAACCGAAATTGGATAGCCCGAAAATCGACGGAACCCCGCTCGTCAAGCCGACCTGGATCGGGCCGTAGTCGGCCGTCGAACCGCTCGATTCGAGCGACAGTTGCGGCCCGGCCGGGTCGGTTCCCACGCCGCTCAGCGCGACGGTGTTCGGGCTGCCCGCCGCCGAGTGGCTGATGCTGAGAGCGCCGCTGCGCGGGCCCACTTGCGCCGGTGCGAATTGCAGCCCCAGCCTGCATTGCGCCTGCGGTGCGAGGGTGATCGGCAGCGCTCCGCAATTGCTTTCGATGATCGTGAATTCGGCCGGCGCCAGCGCCAGGGCCGAGATCGACAGGCTCGCGGCGCCGGAGTTTTTCAGCGTCACCGCAATCGCGTTGGTGGCGCCGATGGCCCGGCTGTAGAAATCGATCGCGCCCGGGCCGACTTCCAGGTTGGCGCCGGTCGCGACGTTGCCGGTCAGGGTCAGCAGCAGCGGGCTGCCGTAGGCGTCGGCGGCGATGCTGACGGTGGCGCTGCGCCGGCCGGTCGACCCGGCGAGCGGCGCGAACGCGGCGTCGACGACGCAGGCCCCGCCGACCACGCAGTTGCTCAGGTTCACATTGAAGTCGGCCGGGTTCGCACCGCCCGTCGCCACGCTCAGCGGGCGCGCCTGCAGACTGGCGTTGCGCCGCGTGCTGGTTGTGCCGGCCTGCTGGTCGGCGAAGTTCAGCGCGCCCGGAATGAAGCCGCCGGGCTCGGTGATGACGCCCAGGCCGCCTGTGGGCAGGTTGTGCGGCGAGCCGGGGGCGTTCGAGGTGATGCGCACGGTCGCGTCGGCGCCGCCCTCGACCTGCGGCTGGAACCGCACGCTGAGGGTGCAGGCCTGCCCGGCGCCGAGCGTCGGCGGGCAGTCGTGGGTCAGCAGGAACGCCGAGGTGCTGCGCCCGACCAGGCCCACCGCAAGACGCAGCGGTGTCGCGCTCGGGTTCGTCAGCAGCACGGTGCGCGCGGGGCTGGCGCTGTGCAGTGCCTTGGCGCCGAAGCTGAACGACGGCGCCGACAACTGCACGGCCGGCGCCGTGCCGGCGGAAAACTTCAACACCATCGCACCGCCGAAGCCGGCGCTGAATGCGCCGGGTGTGGCCGGCGCAATGCCGTTGCCGGTGCCGAGCACATAGACGTTGTCGGCCGCATCGATGGCCAGGTCGGTGCCGGCCGCGCCGAAGCCGTACAGCCCGCTGCCGTACAGCAACTGCTTGCCGTCGGCGCTCAACTGGATCAGGAAACCGCCGAAGTTGCCGGCCGGGTAATAGGCATCCGGCGTCGACGCGAAAGTGGCCGAGCCGGTCTGGCCGGTGACCCAAACGCGCTGCGCCGAATCGACCGCCACACCGAGCGCGCCGTCGTTGCCGGTGCGGCCGAGGTAGGTCGAGAACACCAGGCTGGTGGCGCTCGGGTTCAGCTTCAGCACGAAGGCGTCGCCGCAGAAGGGCAGCTTGATCGACAGGTCGCAACTCGCGTTCGCTGGCCCGCCATAGGCCGGCTGGTAAGCACCGGCCGTGACCGGAAAATCGGCCGAGGTCGTCGAGCCCGCGACATAGGCTGCGCCGCTCGCATCCAGCGTGATCGCGAGCGGCCAGTCGGTGCCGGTGCCGCCGAGCAGGGTCGAGTAGATCAACGCGCTGCCGCTGGCGTTGAGCTTGGTGACGTAGATGTCGTCCTGCACACCCGCCGAGTGCGTTGGCCCGACCACGCCGGCCGTGGTCGGGAAGGTGGCCGACGAGGTCGCACCGGTGACCACCGCATTGCCGGCCGCATCGACCGCGATGTCGGCCGCGAACTCCTGGTCGTTGCCGCCCAGGTAGGTCAGGTAGGCCAGCGTCGAACCGTCGGCACTGAGCTTGGCGACGAAGGTGTCGAAGCACGGCGCGAAGCCGGCAAAGCAGGTGCCGCCGGCATAGGTTTTCTGGAACGCGGTGGCGCTGACCGGCAGGTCGGGCGAGTTGCTCCAGCCGGTCACATAGGCCGCGCCGGCCGCGTCGATGGCGATGCCGATGGCCGCGTCCATGCGGCTGCCGCCAAGCAGGGTGGAGTAGACCAGCGCCGAGCCGTCCGGGCTCAGCTTGGCGATGAAGGCATCCGAGCAGGGTGTCTTGAAGCCGCGCACGACGCTGCAGTTGCCGCCCTTCTGGGTGCGGCTGAACGCACCCGGTGTGGTCGGGAAATCTACCGACAGCGTCACGCCGGTGATGTAGGCCGAGCCGCTCGAATCGACGGCGATGCGGAACGCCGATTCGCGGTCACTGCCGCGCAGAAAGGTCGAATACACCAGGCCCGAGCCGTCGGCGGCGAGCTTGGTGACGAACACGTCTTCGCAGGCAAGGGTGGCGAAGAACGCGCCGCCGCGCGTGCCGAACGCGCCCGGCGTGCTCGGGAAATCGGCCGCGCAGGTCGAGCCCGAGACATAGGCATTGCCGTTCGCGTCGAGCGCCAGGCCGAGGCCGTTGGTGCTGCTGTCGCTGCCGCCGACCAGGCTCGAATAGACCAGCACCGGGTCGATCACCAGCGGCTCGCTGCGGTCGTAGGCGCCGAGCGCGAAGCCGATCGTGCCGGCGTGCACGCTGTAGCTCACGGCCACGTCGTGGCGCGCGCCGTTGACCATCTGGTAAGCAAGCGGCTTGCGCAGCTCGATCTGCGTGCCGCCGACACCGAGCCGGATCGCCCCCGAGGCCGTGGTCGTGATCGACTCGGCCGCGTTCGCACGCCAGCGAATCATCGACGCGTCGGCGCCCGGCGCGACCCGGAAGTCGTATTCGAGTTCGCCGCCGCTGCCGTGGAAAGTCAGGTCGATGCCGGGGTACAGGTTGGCGGCCCAGAGGCGGCCGAAATGCGGCACGCGCGACTGCCATTGCGCTGGTTCGTTGCCGTTGAAGTAGTTGCTGTAGCCCGGCTGCGGCTCCAGCGCCTGCCAGCGGATCGGCAGGTTCGCCCGCTCGAACTGCAGCGGCAGGCGGTGCACCTGGGCAGCACCGGGGAACCAGCGCGACACGAGCATGCGCGCCAGCATGCCGAGCGTGCCGTAACGCGCGGTGGGTTGGGGCTCGCGCACCATCACCACCGGCCCGCCGGTGTCGAGGAACATGCTGTAGCCGGGGCCGCGCACGAGGTAGCGGGCATCATCTGCGGTGCGGCCCGCGACCGGCTCGAAGGCGATCGGCTGCGCCGCCAGCAGGGCCAGGGTGCGCTGCGCCCGCGGTGTGTTGAAGTCGGCTGCACGCTCGCGGTTCAGGCCGATCAGGCGTTGCGGGCCCGGCGCCGTGGGCAGCGCACCGAACAGCGTCAAGCCGACGAGCAATGCCATCGTCAGGGCCGAAGATGCGAATACGGCGGTACGAGTTTTCACGGTGAACCTCCTGCGCCGATCGCGCGGCAGCGCCAAAAAACTTGGCCCGATTCATCGTAGTGCGGCCCACGGCCGCATGGGGCACCCTGGCGGTGCGCGGGGGTGACCTGGGGGTGACATGGCGGTCGGCATGGCGCGCGCGCGTTCGGGTAACACCTGTGGGGTCAAACCCGCACAACGGGGTTGCTGTAAGGCTCGCGTTACCGAAGCGTCCTTACACTGCGCGTTCCGTTCCCTGAAAGCTGTTCAGCCCCATGAACGCCCGGGTTCGATGCCATGCACACAGCAGCCCACGCTACCTTGCCGTCTGTTCGCCCGCCGCCCGCCATCGCAACGGCCACCGCCACGGCGATTGCCATCGTGCCGGCCGTGTCGCGTGCGCTGACCCTGCTCGACCGGCTGGCGCAGCAGCGCGAGCCGATGAGCCTGGCGCTGCTGACGAGTGAACTCGCGCTGCCCAAGAGCAGCGTCCACGGCCTGTGCAACACGCTGGTCTCGTTCGGCTACCTGCGGCGCCAGCCCGACGGCGCATTCCTGATCGGCCCGCGCGTGATGAGCCTGGCCGAGGCCTTTGTGGCCGGCACCGACGTGGCGCAGGAATTCAACGCGTTGTGGGCCGATGCCGGCGCGGCGCCGGAAGAAACCGTCGTGCTGTCGGTGCTCAGCGGTACCGACGCGCTGTACGTGGCGGTGCGCAACAGCGCGCGCCCGCTCGGGCTGGCCTTCAACGTCGGGATGCGGCTGCCGGCCTATCTGTCGGGCAGCGGCAAGGCCATGCTGGCGCAGCGCCCGCCCGACGAAGTGCGCAAGCTGTTTTCCGCCGGCCTGCACACCCACTTCACGCGCAAGGGCCCGCGCGAAGTCGAGGGCCTGCTGAAGGAGCTGGCCGCAACGCGCAAGCGCGGCTACAGCATCGACGACGAGGCGGTGCGCGAAGGGGTGTACTCGTTCGGCGCGTCGGTGTTCGACGCCAGCGGCGAAGCGGTGGCCGGGGTCGGCGTGGTCATCAACAAGGCCTTGCTCGGCGCCGACCGCGGCGACCGTCACCGCGACGCGGTGCTGAAGGTGGCGCGGCTGTTGTCGGGCCGGCTCGGTGGCCATGTCGCCGGCCCCGCAGCGGCGCCGAGGGCACGGCGCCGCAAGGCGGGGGGAGCGGCATGAGCGGCGCCGAATTCATCCTCGAAACCCGCCAGCTCACGAAGGAGTTCAAGGGCTTCGTGGCGGTCAGCCAGGTCGACCTGAAAGTTCGGCGCGGCAGCATCCATGCGCTGATCGGGCCGAACGGCGCCGGCAAGACGACCTGCTTCAACCTGCTGACGAAGTTCCTCACGCCCACCAGCGGCCAGATCATCTTCGACGGCACCGACATCACGGCCGAGACACCGGCCCACATCGCACGCCGCGGCGTGATCCGCTCGTTCCAGATCTCGGCCGTGTTCCCGCACCTGAGCGTGCTCGAGAACGTGCGCGTCGCGTTGCAGCGCAAGCTCGGCACGAGCTACCACTTCTGGAAGCCCGAGGCCTCGCTGCACACGCTGGACGCGCACGCCATCGAACTGCTGCGCCAGGTCGACCTGGAAAGCTATGCGGCGCTGCCGGCGGTGGAGCTGAGCTACGGCCGCAAGCGCGCGCTCGAGATCGCCACCACCCTGGCGATGGACCCGAAGCTGATGCTGCTCGACGAGCCGACCCAGGGCATGGGCCTGGAAGACGTTGACCGCATCCGCCAGCTCATCAAGAAGGTAGCGGCGAGCCGCACGGTGCTGATGGTCGAGCACAACATGAGCGTGGTCGCCAGCATCGCCGACACCATCACCGTGCTGCAACGCGGCGCCACGCTGGCCGAGGGGCCGTACGCCGAGGTCTCGAAGAACCCGCTGGTGATCGAGGCCTACATGGGCAGCGCGAATGTCGAGATGAAGGGGGCCCACGGATGAGTGCTCCTTTTCTGGAAGTCAAAGATCTGCAAGGCTGGTACGGCGAATCGCATGTGCTGCATGGCGTGAACTTCCATGTCAACGAAGGCGAGGTCGTGACCCTGCTCGGGCGCAACGGCGCCGGGCGCACGAGCACGATGCGCTCGATCATGGGCCTGATCGGGCGGCGCACCGGCTCGATCAAGGTGCGCGGCGTCGAGACCATCGGCATGGCCACGCACCGCATCGCGCGGCTCGGCATCGGCTACTGCCCGGAAGAGCGCGGCATCTTTTCCAGCCTGTCGGCCGAAGAGAACCTGATGCTGCCGCCGACGCTGGCCGAAGGCGGCATGAGCGTCGAGCAGATCTACACCATGTTTCCGAACCTGCGCGAGCGCGCCAACAGCCAGGGCACGCGGCTGTCGGGCGGCGAGCAGCAGATGCTGGCGGTGGCGCGCATCCTGCGCACCGGCGCGCGGCTGCTGCTGCTCGACGAGATCTCCGAAGGCCTGGCGCCAGTGATCGTGCAAAAACTCGCCGAGATGGTGATCGCCTTGCGCAAGCAGGGCTACACCATCGTGATGGTCGAACAGAACTTTGTCTTCGCCGCACCGCTGGCCGACCGCTTCATGGTGATGGAACACGGCGAGGTGATCCAGGAGTTCACCCAGGCGGAACTGCCGGCGCGGATGGACCGGCTGCACGAGTACCTCGGCGTTTGAACCGCAACGCCAAAGCTTTCCTTCCCCATTCCCACCCCATTCCTACCCCATTCATTCTCAGGAGAACTTGATGAAACTGTCGAAAATTTCCAGCGCGTGCGCGCTTGCTGCGGCGCTGCTGGGCACGTCGGCGCAGGCCCAGATTTCGGGTGACGTGATCAAGATCGGCTTCATCACCGACATGTCCGGCCTGTATGCCGACATCGACGGCCCGGCCGGTGCCGAGGCCATCAAGATGGCCATCGCCGACATGGGCGGCGCCATCAACGGCAAGAAGATCGAAGTGCTGGTGGCCGACCACCAGAACAAGGCCGACGTGGCCGCCGCCAAGGCGCGCGAGTGGTTCGACACGCAGGGCGTGGACATGCTGATCGGCGGCACCAGCTCCGGCACCAACCTGGCCATGGCGAAGATCGCGCTCGAGAAGAAGAAGCTCTTCATCTCGGTCGGCTCGGCCACTTCGGCGCTGACCAACGAGCAGTGCTCGCCGTACACGGTGCACTGGGCCTACGACACGACCGCGCTGGCCAAGGGCACCGGCAACGCGGTCGTCAAATCGGGCGGCAAGAGCTGGTACTTCCTGACCGCCGACTACGCGTTCGGCGCGCAATTGCAGGGCGACACGTCCGCAGTCGTCAAGGCGGCCGGCGGTACCGTCGTCGGCTCGGTCAAGCACCCGCTTGCGACCAGCGACTTCTCTTCGTTCCTGCTGCAAGCGCAATCGAGCAAGGCGCAGATCCTCGGGCTGGCGAATGCGGGTGGCGACACCATCAACAGCATCAAGGCAGCGAACGAATTCGGCATTACCAAGACGATGAAGCTGGCCGGCCTGCTGATGTTCATCAACGACGTGCACTCGCTCGGCCTGAAGGCGACGCAGGGCATGTACCTGACCGACAGCTGGTACTGGAACCGCGACGCCGACTCGCGCGCCTGGAGCCGCAAGTTCTTCGAGAAGATCAAGCGCATGCCTTCGTCGGTCCAGGCCGGCGACTACTCGGCCGCATTGCAATACCTGAATGCCGTCAAGGCGATCGGCAGCGACGACGCCGACAAGGTGCTGGCGCAGATGAAGAAGGTCAAGTTCAACGACATCTTCACGAAGGGCGGCTACATCCGCGACGACGGCAGCATGATCCACGACATGTACCTGATGCAGGTCAAGACCCCGGCCGAATCGACCGAGCCGTGGGACTACTACAAGGTGGCCGAGGTGTTCAAGGGCGAGACCGCTTGGACCACCAAGGCCGAATCGAAGTGCGCGGCCTGGAAGTGATGCAGTGATGATGGCGAGGGTCTTTGTGCCCTCCATCTGACGAACAAACCCCATGGACATCTTCGGCATCCCGATCCAGGCCTTCCTCGGCCAGCTGCTGCTCGGCCTGGTGAACGGCTCGTTCTACGCGATGCTGAGCCTGGGCCTGGCGGTGATCTTCGGCTTGCTGGGGATCGTCAACTTCGCGCACGGCGCGCTGTACATGATCGGCGCGTATGTGGCGTTTGTGGCGCTCGACAAGTTCGGCATCAACTACTGGTTTGCGCTGCTGATTGCGCCGCTCGCGGTCGGCGCGCTCGGCGTGCTGATCGAGCGCACCTTGCTCAAGCACCTGTACAAGATCGACCCGATCTACGGCCTGCTGCTGACCTTCGGCCTGGCGCTGATCGCCGAAGGCGTGTTCCGCGACCAGTTCGGCGTCTCGGGCCAGTCGTACCCCGTGCCCGAGCTGCTGCAGGGCGCCACCAACCTGGGCTTCATGGTGCTGCCGAACTATCGCGCCTGGGTCGTGTTCGCGTCGCTGGCGGTGTGCCTGGGAACCTGGTTCCTGATCGAGCGCACGCGCCTGGGCGCCTACCTGCGCGCCGGCACCGAGAACCCGGCGCTGGTGCAGGCGTTCGGCATCAACGTGCCGGTGATGGTGATGCTGACCTATGGCGCCGGCGCCGGCCTGGCGGCGCTGGCCGGCGTGCTGGCCGCACCGGTGATCCAGATCACGCCGCTAATGGGCAGCAACCTGATCATCGTGGTGTTCGCGGTGGTCGTGATCGGCGGCATGGGCTCGATCCTCGGCTCCATTCTCACCGGCCTGGCGCTCGGCCTGATCGAAGGCCTGACCAAGGTTTTCTACCCCGAAGCGTCGAGCATCGTCGTGTTCGTGATCATGGCCATCGTGCTGATGATCCGGCCCGCCGGACTGTTCGGCAAGGAAGCCTGATGAGCACGCCGATCCCGCCTACCGCCGCTGCGTCCGCATCCACCTCGCTGCTGCAGCCCGGTCGCATCGCGCTGTGGATCGGCCTGGCCGTGCTGCTGGCAGCACCCTTCATCGGCCTGTACCCGGTGTTCATGATGAACGCGCTGTGCTTCGCGATCTTCGCCTGCGCCTTCAATTTGCTGCTCGGCTACACCGGCCTGCTGTCGTTCGGCCATGCGGCCTACCTGGGCGCTGCCGCCTACGTCACCGGCTGGCTGGTGCGCTCGGGGGGGCTAACGCCGGAACTCGGCGTACTCGCCGGCACCGGTGTGGCGGCGTTGTGCGGTCTGGGCGTGGGCCTGATCGCGATCCGCCGCCAGGGCATCTACTTTGCGATGATCACGCTGGCGATGGCGCAGATGATCTACTTCGTGTTCCTGCAGGCGCCCTTCACCGGCGGCGAAGACGGCCTGCAGGGCGTGCCGCGCGGCAAGCTGTTCGGCCTGTTCTCGCTGGCCAACGACCGGGTGCTGTACTACGTCGTGCTGGCGGTCTTCGTCGCGGTGTTCCTGTTCATCATCCGCATCGTCCATTCGCCGTATGGTCAGGTGCTGAAGGCGATCCGCGAGAACGAGCCGCGCGCCATTTCGCTCGGCTACGACGTGGATCGCTACAAGCTGCTGGCCTTCGTGCTGTCGACCGCGCTGGCCGGCCTGGCGGGCTCGATGAAATCACTGGTGCTCGGCTTTGCCACCTTGTCGGATGCGCACTGGTCGCTGTCGGGCGAGGTCGTGCTGATGACCTTGCTCGGCGGCATGGGCACCTTCGCCGGGCCGGTGATCGGCGCATTCACCATCATCGGCCTGCAGAACTTCCTGGCCGATCAGGTCGGTTCGTGGATCAACGTCATCATCGGCGTGATCTTCGTTGTCTGCGTGGTGGCGTTCCGCAAGGGCTTCGTCGGCGAGCTGCTGGCCTGGCAGCAGCGGCGCAAGAAGTCCGGGTGAGCCGGGCGCGTGGTCTAGACTGGCGCGCACGACATTCGCAGCCTCCTGCGATCGGAGAACCACCATGACCCTCAAGCGCCTGACGAAGGAAGACATCCGCAAGGATTCCGGCACCTTCAACCCGGTCGGCCACATCGTGGCCGCATTCGCCGACGATGCGGTCGCGGCGCAAGCTGCCACCGAGTTGCACGCCGTCGGCTTCGGCGCCGAAGACATCCTGAGCTACACCTCGCCCGAGGTCATCACACGCCTGCGCGAGATGGTGCACACCGCCAGCCAGGCGGCCGGTTTCGGCTACGAGATCACCTTGATGCGCCGCTACCTTGCGCTCGCCGAAGGCGGTGCCGGCTGGCTGATCGTCTACGCACCCGAAGACGCTGCGGCGCAGCGCGTTGCCGAGGTCGCCACACGCTTGAAGGCGCTCAGCGCGGTGCACTACCACCGACTGGCGAACGAAGACCTGGTTTGAAGCGATGACCGGCGCGACGGCGCCTTGCACATCATCGCGCCCCGAGGTCAAGCCTCGAACAAGTCGCTGCCCGACACCTTCGGCGGCGTGACCCCCAGGTGCCGGTACGCCGCCGGCGTGGCGATGCGGCCGCGCGGCGTGCGTTGCAGATAGCCTTGCTGGATCAGATACGGCTCGATCACGTCCTCGATCGTGTCTCGCTCTTCGCCGATCGCCGCAGCCACGTTGTCCAGCCCGACCGGGCCGCCGTCGAAGCGGTGCACCACGGCTTCGAGCAGCTTGCGGTCCATCACATCGAGGCCGTGGGCGTCGACGTCGAGCATCTTCAGCGCCTTGTCAGCGAGCGCCTTGACGATGCGCCCGTCGGCCTTCACGTCAACGTAATCGCGCACCCGGCGCAGCAGCCGGTTCGCGATCCGTGGCGTGCCTCGCGAACGGCGCGCAATCTCGAACGCGCCTTCCTCATCGGTCGGCACCTTCAGCAGCAGCGCCGAGCGGTGCACGATGCGCGCCAGTTCTTCGGGGGTGTAGAACTCGAGCCGCGCGACGATGCCGAAGCGATCCCGCAGCGGGTTCGTCAGCATGCCGGCGCGGGTGGTGGCGCCAATCAGGGTGAACGGCTGCAGGTCGAGCTTGATGGAGCGCGCGGCCGGGCCTTCGCCGATCATGATGTCGATCTGGTAGTCCTCGAGCGCTGGGTACAGGATTTCCTCGACGACGGGCGACAGGCGGTGGATCTCGTCGATGAAGAGCACGTCGTTGCGCTCCAGGTTGGTCAGGATCGCGGCCAGGTCTTTCGGCTTTTCGAGCACCGGGCCGGAGGTCGAGCGCAGGTTCACGCCGAGCTCGTTGGCGATGATGTGCGACAGCGTCGTCTTGCCCAGCCCCGGCGGGCCGAACAGCAGCACATGGTCCATCGCTTCGCTGCGCATCTTCGCCGCGCCGATGAAGATTTCGAGCTGCTCGCGGGCCTTCACCTGGCCCACGTATTCGGCCAGGCCCTTCGGCCGCAGCGCCCGCTCGATCGCCTCTTCGTTGGGCGAGGCGGGGGCGGCGCTGATGAGGCGCTGGTCGGCACGTGCATCGCCGCGTGCGCTGTCGTTAGCCCGAGGGCGCGGCTCGAACTCGTCGGTCTGGATGCTCATGGCGCATTATCGGCATGCGGCCGCAGAGCGCTGCGGCACAATTCGGCCCCATGAACTTGCGTCGACCTGCACCGCGCTGGGCCGCCTGGGCCTTCGCGTTGGCACTGCTGCTGAAGGCTGCCGTGCCGATGCTCGCGAGCGCGTCTGCGCTCGCGCAGGGCAAGACGCTGGTGGAGGTGTGCACGGTCTACGGTGTGGCCACGGTCGCGCTCGTTGGCGCCTCCGGCGAGGGCGCACCGGCCGGACCCGAGCATGCGGGCGCGCACGGCCAGGACCACTGCGCGCTGACGGCGCTGCTGGCGCTGGCCGCACCCGAGCCGCAGGCAACCGGCGCGATGTTGCCGGTCGCTGCGGCGCACCGTCCGGCGATTGGCGATGCTCATTCGGCGCCCTCGGTGCCCGATGCCTGCGCCACCTGGATCGCCCGGCTCAAGCACGGGCCGCCGGTCTCGTCCTGACACCCGTGTCGCGGCCGCGTCGCAGGTGCGACTGAATCGACGAGAGAGCATTGCGGCGGGCATCGACAACCTCGGCAACCAGACCTACTGGGCCTTCCACCCGTACACCCAGCGCACGTTCAATGCCGAACTGCGCTTCGACCTTTGAAGGGCTTCACCATGACGATCAATTTCCTGCTGCGCGGCGTTGCAGTCGCCTTCGCACTGACGCTTGCGAACACCGCCGCCACCGCGCATTCCTTCAAGCTCGGCCCGATCGACATCGGCCACCCGTCGGCCCGTGTCACGGCCGCTGGCCAGACCATCGGCGGCGGCTACCTTAAGCTGGTCAACGGCGGCGCCGACGATCGGCTGCTGTCGGCCACGGCCGGCGTCTCGGCCCGGGTCGAACTGCACTCGATGAGCATGGAAGGCGACGTGATGCGGATGCGCCAGGTTGACGCCATTGCGCTGCCGGCGGGCAAGACGGTGGAGCTGAAGCCGGGCGGCCTGCACATCATGTTCATCGGCCTGAAAGAGCCGTTGAAGGCGGGCGACAAGTTTCCGATGAAACTGCGCTTCGAGAAGGCCGGTGAGGCTGAGGTGATGGTGAACGTCGAAGCGCCGGCGGCGGCGGGGGCGGCCTCGGCGGCCCCGGGCCACCAGCACTGAGCGCTTCGGGTCGAAGAGACAATTCATTCACCGCAGAGGAACGGAGTTGACGGAGTTCACGCAGAGTTGAATTCAATTTCGTCTTTACTCTGCGCAACTCCGCAAACTCCGCCCCTCTGCGGTGAAGGCTGTTTGAATTCGCTCTATTGCATTCGCTACTTCGCCAGGGCCCGCAGCGCCAGCTTGATGCCGTCGCTCACGCCCACCTCCGCTGGCAGCGCCTTCAACGCCGCAGCGGCTTCGCGGTCGTTGTAGCCGAGCGCCACCAGCGCCTGCAGGATGTCGCCCTGGGCGCCGCCGGCCACGCTGACGGGCGTGGTCAGCGCGTCGCCGAGCTTGCCCTTGAGTTCAAGCAGCAGCCGCTCGGCGGTCTTCTTGCCGATGCCCGGCACCTTCACGAGCCGGCCGCTTTGCTGCAGGCTCACCGCCTGGGCCAGTTCGTTGACCGACAGGCCCGACAGGATCGACAAGGCGGTACGCGGGCCGACGCCGGAGATCTTCACCAGCAGCCGGAAGGTGGTGCGCTCGTCGTGGGTCAGGAAGCCGAACAGCACCTGCGCGTCTTCACGCACGATGAAATGCGTCAGCAAGGTGACGCGCTCGCCGAGCGCCGGCAGGTTGTAGAAGCTGCTCATCGGCACGTCGACTTCATAGCCGACGCCGTTCACATCGATGAGCAATTGCGGGGGCGATTTTTCCGCGATGGTGCCGGTAATGCGTCCGATCATGCGGACGATTATTGATTACCTTCTGAACAGCCCGAGCCGCTGCGCTTCCAGCGCCGCCTCGGCGCGCGAGCTGACGTTGAGCTTGCGATAAATCTGCTTCACGTAGTCGGCAATCGTGTGGCGCGACAGGTTCAACTGCACGCCGATCTCGGGCAGCGTGAAGCCTTTGGCAACGCGCAACAGCACTTCGTTCTCGCGGTCGGTGAGCGCCACGTGCGGCATGTTCTGCGGCCGCTCCTGCGGGCGCGTTTGCGAAGCGAAGTGCGAGATCACGCGGCGCGCGATCGACGGCGACAGCGGCGGCTCGCCCTGGCTCATGCGCTTCAATTGTTCGGCGATCAACTCGCGCGCCTGCTCCTTCAGCAGGTAGCCGAAGGCGCCGGCCTGCAAGGCGGGGAACAGGTGGTCGTCGTCGTCGTGGATCGTCACCACCACCGACTGCGCCTCGGGTTGTGATTCGCGCAACGCCGCCACCACGTCGACACCGGAGCCGTCGGGCAGGCCGAGGTCGACCAGCGCGAGGTTGAACTTGACGGCGCTGACGAGACCGAGCGCGTCGTGCACGCGGGCTGCTTCATGGACCACGGCGTTCGGGAACACCTGCTTGACCAGCACCTTCAGCCAAGCGCGAATTTCGGGCAGGTCTTCGAGCAGCAGGATGGTGTTCATGGTGAGTCAAGGTGCGCCGAGCGGCGCCGTTCAAGGCGTGGTGCGGCACCCATGCCACACCGAAAATTCATCCTAGCAGCGGGCGTGGCGCGGCGCGCACAGCATCAGATCGGAAGCGTGAGCCTTATCACGGTGCCATAGCCGGGGCCGGACTCGACCAGGCACTGGCCCTGCATCTGCTTGGCACGGTGCTTCATGCTCGACATGCCGTGGCCGCGGTCGAGCTTGCCGTCGAGCTCCATCGGGATGCCCTTGCCGTTGTCCTGCACGGTCAGGCCGAACTGGCGGTCGCTGATGGCGCAGCGCACCTTGCAATGCGAGGCGCCGCTGTGCTTGATGATGTTGCTCACCGCCTCGCGCAGGATGCGCGTGGTCTGCACGAAGCCGCGCGCCGGCAGCAGTTGATCGGTCTCCTCGGTCGGGCCGCGCCAGTCGGCTTCGATGTTCGCCTGACCCAGCCGCAGCACGGTCTCGGCGCGCCAGTCGGCGAGTGCGTCGGCCAGCCGCATCGGCTTGCCCGAGAGGCCGCGCACCGACAGCCGCATCTCCTCCAGCGCCTCGCGCGCCAGGGTCGAGATGCGCTCCGATTCGCTGGTGTGGACGATCGTCAGCAGCTTCGCGCCGAGGTCGTCGTGCAGGTCGCCGGCGATGCGCTTGCGCTCCTTCTCGGTGACCTGCTCGACGCGCAGTTCGGCCAGTTGCGCAAAGTTGCGTTCGATCTCGGCGCTGACTTCCTTGACGCGCGCTTCAAGCGTGGTGCGGCCGGCCTCGGCCGACTGCAGCGCCTGCGAGAACATCTGCAGCAGTCGCACCGCCAGGCCGATGAACATCAACGGCGCCGTGAACTGCAGCAGCTGCACCCTCGGCAGGGCCAGCAGCCCGTGCTGCACGCCGAGTTCGACCAGCGCGGTGAAGGCCAGCGCGATCAACAGCAGCACCATCGGCCAGAACTCGTCGCGCTGGCGCCGCCAGGTGGTGCGCAGGTACAAGGTTATGGCCGCGAACACCTCGGCCATCAGCAGCACGTACCAGGCGCTGGCCACGCTGAACAGGTGGTTCGGCCCGGCCAGCAGCAAGGTGGCGGGCACCAGCACCCATTGCGCGGCGAGGGCGGTTTCGATGCGTCGCGATCGCAGGTCGGCGTAGCTCATCAGGAACTGCACTGCCAGCCCGGCCACCGGGGCGAAGCCGGTGCAGAACAGGAACTCCATCACGCCCGTGTCCCACGGCAGCTCGCGCCACCAGATGCGGATCGACATGAAGGCCCACACCACCGCCAGCCAGCCGAAGTGGCTGAGGTAGGCCTCGCGCCGGTTCATCCAGCCGAGCGCGATCGTCACCAACCCGAGCACCGCAAGCACCACGGCAATGATCTGCACCGAGGTCACGTTCCAGAACAGACGCTGGTCGTATTCGGCCGTCAGCACCGCTTGCGGCCCGATCTTCAGCGCCGACAGGCCGCCCGCGCGCTGGCGCGAGGCCACGCGTGGCAGCGCATGGCCCTGCACCTGCAGGTCGAGCAGGTTGCCGCGCTCCTGCAGCAGTGCGGCCGGCAGGGTGATGAGCTGCGGGTAGTGGCAGTTGCGCGTCACCGGCTCGCTCATGCGCCCGCCACTGGCGATGCGCTGGCCGTTCAAGTACACCTCGACGTTGCTGCAGGCGCGCTCGATGTACAGCGCCAGCAGTTCGTGCGCGTCGGTGCCGGCCGGCCGGTCGAACGCGGCGCGGTACCAGACGGCGCCTTCATAGCGCGGCCGGGTCAGGGCCCAGTCGTCCGGCAGTTTCACCAGTGCCGTGGCCGGGCCGAGTGAAGTGCGCTCGCCGCCGGCGTTTGCGGCCAGCACGCCGTTGATGACCAGCACCGATTCAGGCGGCGTCGGCGCCGCCGCTGCGACGCCCGACAGCGCGACCATCCAGGTGACGAACCAGCCGACGAACCAGCCGACGAGCCAGCCCGCCCTGCGCCCGGTGGCCACGGTGTGAGCGAAGGCCCGCACGAAGGCGGCGGTGAGTCGGAACATGGTCGCGGATTGTGCCGGACGGTATGCCCCGCGAAGCGCCTTGACGCACTTCGCGCGGCCCGGCAGCGACGACAAGGCCACAGTTCGGGATACATTGCGTGCTGATGTTTCCCGGATCTTTTCAATCAGGCCGCTTCACCCGCAGCACCACTCCCCGAGGCCCTGCGCACCGATGATTCTTCGCCACTCGTTCGATCCTCCCGACAACACCCGGCTGGCCCATCTGTGCGGCAGCGTTGACGAGCACCTGCGCCGCATTGAGCAGGTACTGGGCGTGCAGGTCTCGCGGCGCAACGAGTTCTTTCGGGTCGAGGGCCCGAAGCCGCAGGGCGAAGCCGCGATGGCCTTGTTGCAGGCCTTGTACCGGCAGGCGACGAAGCCGATCAGCGCCGAGCAGGTGCAGCTCGCGCTGGTGCAGCCGCCGGCGGCTCGGGCAGGTGCTGATACCGCCACCGCCACCGACGCCGATGGCGGCCCCGGCGCTGGCGACATCACCCTGCGCACGCGGCGTGCCGACCTGGTTGGGCGCACGCCGAACCAGCTCACCTACCTGCACAACATCCTGGCCCACGACATCACGCTGGGCATCGGCCCGGCCGGCACCGGCAAGACCTTTCTCGCGGTGGCCTGCGCGGTCGATGCGCTCGAGCGCAGCGCGGTGCAGCGCGTCGTGCTGACGCGCCCGGCGGTCGAGGCCGGCGAGCGGCTCGGCTTCCTGCCGGGTGATCTGGCGCAGAAGGTCGACCCCTACCTGCGCCCGCTCTACGACGCGCTCGACGACCTGATGGGCGCCGACAAGGTGGCGCGCGCATTCGAGAAGGGCCTGCTCGAAGTTGCGCCGCTCGCCTTCATGCGCGGGCGCACCTTGAACCATGCGTTCGTGATCCTCGACGAGGCGCAGAACACCACGCCGGAGCAGATGAAGATGTTCCTGACGCGGCTGGGCTTCGGCTCGAAGGCGGTGATCAACGGTGACGTGAGCCAGATCGATCTGCCGCGCGGCACCGAGAGCGGCTTGATCGACGCCGAGCGCGTGCTGCGCCGGGTGCGCGGCGTCGCCACCACCCATTTCACGGCGGCCGATGTGGTGCGGCACCCGCTGGTGGCGCGCATCGTCGAAGCGTATGACGCGGCGCGGCTCGGTGGCAGCTCCAAGCGCGACGTAGGCTGAGCGCCGATGCCTCTTGCTCGATCGGGGCGTTCGGCTCGTTCGGCTCGTTCGGCTCGTTCGGTTCGTCCGGTTCGTCCGGTTCGTCCGGCCCTAGGGCTGTCACTCCAGTTCGCCGGTGCCGATGCCGCCGCCGACCGCGGCCTGCTGGCGCGCCACAAGGTCGCGCGCTGGATTCGCGCCGCACTCGAGCGGCCCGGCGAGATCACCGTGCGCATCGTCGGCACCGACGAAGCGCGGGCCCTGAACCGCGACTACCGCGCCAAGGACCACGCCACCAATGTGCTGACCTTCGACTACAGCCACGCACCGCTGGTCACCGCCGACCTGGTGCTGTGCGCGCCGGTGCTGCGGCGTGAGGCGAGCCAGGCAGGTGTCACGCTGGAGGCCCACTATGCGCACCTGCTGGTGCATGGCACGCTGCATGCACAGGGCCACGACCATGAAGTTCCCTCGCAGGCCCGGGTGATGGAAGCGCGCGAAACCGAATTGATGCTGGCACTGGGCTTCGCCGACCCCTATGCGGTTTAAGCGCGCCGCAGCGCCGACCCCGCAGTCAACGCGAACGACCGAGGTAGCGCTTGCGCCAGAAGTACCAGCTCAAGCCGGCGCCGATCAGCAGCAGGAAGCCGAAGGTCCACCAGAAACCGCGCGCGCTGTGGATCAGCGGCAGGCCCTCGAAGTTCATGCCGAAAAAGCCGGTGACAAGGTTCAACGGCATGAAGATCGCGGTCAGCACGGTGAGCGTGCGCATGATCTCGTTGGTGCGGTTGCTCTGCGCCGAGAAATGCATCTGCACCGCAGTTTCGGCCGACGATTCGAGCCGTCGCACATGCGTCAGCACGCGTTCGATGTGCTCCAGCACATCGCGCGCCCGCACCCCCAGCAGCTCGCGTTCGCGCAGCACCGCCAGATCGTCCTCGCGCGGCAGTTCGTCGAGCGCGTCGATCCATTCGGTAATCGCGGCGCGCTGGTCTTCACAGGTGTCTTCGAGCAGGTGCAGGCCGTTGCGCGCTTCGAGCAGCAGCTCCCAGCTGACGCGCCCGGCGTTCGCGCCGAACAGCTCCTTTTGCAACTGGTCGAACTGGCGCGTCAGCAGGCGGCGCAGTTCGAGGTAGCTGTCGACCATGTAGTTGACCATGCGCAGCGCCATGTCCGACGGGTTCGGCGGCAGCCGCGTGCCGTTGCGCGTTTCGGTGTTCGGCCCCTGGTGCTGCAAGCGGCTGGCGAAGAAATCACGCACCTGGCAATCGGCCTGGTGCACGGTGAGCAGCACCCGGTCGAAGACCGCGAAGCCAACCGGGTGAGTGTCAATGCGGGTCAGCGCGGCGCTGGCAGTGGTGTTCGCAATCGGGTTCGAAGCGGGTGCTGTCGCAGTGTCGACCCCGGCCGCGAGCCGCCGGAATACCAACAGGTCGTACAGCGAGGTGTAGTCGAAGTGCGATGGCAGCTGGTCGTTCAACAGATCGGAGATGTGCAGGCCGACGAGCTGCCCGCCGGCCCAGCGTTGCAGCGCGGCTTGCAATGAATCGATGTGCCGCTCGAAGTCGTCGCGCCCGACGCCGACCCAGAAATAGCCCTCGGCCGGCGCGGCCTCGGGCAGCGTCTGCAGCTCGGTGAACCGGTCACCGTGAATGTGGAAGATGCGCACCGGCGCGGCTCCGATTCAAACCTGCGCGGTGCGGTTCAACCCGCCGCCGGCGCCTCGGCTGCCAGCAGGCGCGCCGCGGCCAGCGCGAAGTAGGTCAGCACGCCATCGGCGCCGGCGCGCTTGAAGGCGAGCAGGCTTTCCATCATCACCGCGTCGTGGTCGAGCCAGCCGTTCGCGGCCGCGGCCTTCAGCATCGCGTACTCGCCGCTGACCTGATACGCGAAGGTCGGCACCCGGAATTCGTCTTTCACGCGCCGCACGATGTCGAGGTACGGCATGCCGGGCTTGATCATCACCATGTCGGCGCCTTCGGCCAGGTCGAGCGCCACTTCGCGCAGCGCCTCGTCGCTGTTGCCCGGGTCCATCTGGTAGACCTTCTTGTTGCCCTTGCCCAGGTTCGCGGCCGAGCCGACCGCGTCGCGAAACGGGCCGTAGAAGGCGCTCGCGTACTTTGCGCTGTAGGCCATGATGCGGGTGTGGATCAGGCCCTGGGCCTCGAGCGCGGCGCGGATCGTGCCGATCCTGCCGTCCATCATGTCGCTGGGGGCGACGATGTCGACGCCGGCCCGGGCCTGCACCAGGGCCTGCTGCGCAAGCACCGCCACGGTCGGGTCGTTCAGGATATTGCCCGTGGCGTCGAGCAGGCCGTCCTGGCCATGGCTGGTGTAGGGGTCGAGCGCCACGTCGGTCATCAGCCCGAGGTCGGGGAAGCGGTCTTTGAGCGCCCGCACAACGCTGGGCACCAGGCCTTCGGGGTTGAGCGCTTCGCGGCCGTCTTCGGTCTTCAGTGCCGCATCGATCACCGGGAACAGGGCCAGCACCGGAATGCCCAGACGCACGCACTCGTCGGCCACCGGCAGCAGCCGGTCGAGGCTGAGGCGCTGCACGCCGGGCATCGACTTGACGTCTTGCGAGACGCCGTGGCCGGCGAGCACGAACACCGGCAGGATCAGGTCGGATGCATGCAGCCGATGCTCGCGCACCAGCGCGCGGGTGAAGGCATCGCGGCGCAGGCGCCGGGGCCGGCTGGTGGGGAAGGGCGGGGGTGTGTGCATGGGGCTTCCGGGCGGC
>JANXZA010000020.1 GCA_025355745.1 Rhizobacter sp.
CTTCAAAGCCTTGTTGATGTTTGAAAACGGCAGGCCCTTGGGCAGGATTTCCGACAACAATGCGCGGCCGGCGGTGGTTTCCCACAGCTTGGTCGAAGGGATCAATTCGCCGCTTTCCTTGTCCTTGGTGTATTCGGTCAACCGCACATTGATACGTGACGTCAGGTCGACTTCATTCGCATCGAACGCACGCTGGACTTCGCCAATGTCGGAGAAGATTAGGCCTTCGCCCTTGCCGTTGATACGTTCGCGGGTCGTGTAATACAGGCCCAGCACCACGTCTTGCGACGGCACGATGGACGGTTCGCCATTGGCCGGGAACAACACATTATTGGAGGCCAGCATCAAGGTGCGGCACTCCATCTGCGCTTCCACCGACAGCGGTACGTGTACGGCCATCTGGTCGCCGTCGAAGTCGGCGTTGAAGGCGGCGCAGACCAGCGGATGCAGCTGGATCGCCTTGCCTTCGATCAGCACCGGCTCGAACGCCTGGATGCCCAGGCGGTGCAGGGTCGGCGCGCGGTTCAGCAGCACCGGGTGTTCCTTGATGACTTCTTCAAGGATGTCCCAGACCACCGGCGTGCCGGACTCGACTTCCTTCTTAGCCGCCTTGATGGTCGTGGCGATGCCCATTGCCTCCAGGCGCGAGAAGATGAAGGGCTTGAAGAGCTCGAGCGCCATCAGCTTCGGCAGGCCGCACTGGTGCAGCTTGAGCGTCGGCCCGACCACGATGACCGAACGGCCGGAGTAGTCGACGCGCTTGCCCAGCAGGTTCTGGCGGAAGCGGCCGCTCTTGCCCTTGATCATGTCGGCCAGCGACTTGAGCGCGCGCTTGTTCGCGCCCGTCATCGCCTTGCCGCGGCGGCCGTTGTCGAGCAGCGAATCAACAGCTTCTTGCAGCATGCGCTTCTCGTTGCGCACGATGATTTCCGGTGCTTTCAACTCCAGCAACCGCGCGAGGCGGTTGTTGCGGTTGATGACGCGCCGATACAGGTCGTTCAGGTCGGACGTGGCGAAGCGCCCACCGTCCAGCGGCACCAGCGGCCGCAAATCCGGAGGCAGGACAGGCAGCACTTCCATCACCATCCACTGCGGCTTGATGCCCGACTTCTTGAAGGCTTCCATCACCTTCAGGCGCCGCGAGTTCTTCTTGACCTTCAGCTCGGAGCCGGTCATGTCGCCGCGCAGCCGCTCGATCTCGACATCGAGGTCGATCTCGGACAGCAGCTTGTGCACGCCCTCGGCGCCCATCAAGGCGACGAACTCGTCACCGAACTCGGTGCGCTTCGCGTCGAAGTCGTCCTCGGTCATGATGCTGAACTTCTTCAGCGGCGTCATGCCCGGATCGACGACCACATAGGCCTCGAAGTACAGCACGCGTTCGATGTCGCGCAAGGTCATGTCGAGCACCAGGCCCAAGCGCGAAGGCAGCGACTTCAGGAACCAGATGTGCGCGCACGGCGCAGCCAGGTCGATGTGCCCCATGCGGTCGCGCCGCACCTTGGTCTGCGTGACCTCGACGCCGCACTTCTCGCAGATCACGCCGCGGTGCTTCAGGCGCTTGTACTTGCCGCACAGGCACTCGTAGTCCTTGATCGGGCCGAAGATCTTGGCGCAGAACAGGCCGTCGCGTTCCGGCTTGAAGGTGCGGTAGTTGATGGTTTCCGGCTTCTTCACTTCGCCGAACGACCAGGACCGAATTTTTTCGGGCGAAGCCAGGCCGATCTTGATGGCATCGAAATGCTCATCGGGTGTGAACTGGCGGAAAAGATCGAGTAAACCCTTCATGAGGCTCTCCTAATCGTGAATTTCGTGAAATCGAACGATGCTGAAATGGCCAGGCAGGCGGCGCGGACCCGGCTGTGCTGGTCCGCTGGCGACGTTCCCTTGAGGAAGAGCGCAGCCGCCGCTTCGAAGGTGGTCGTCAATTTTTCTCGAGCTCGATGTCGATGCCCAGGGAACGAATTTCCTTGACCAACACGTTGAACGATTCCGGCATGCCGGCTTCGATGGCGTGTTCACCCTTGACGATGCTCTCGTAGACCTTGGTGCGGCCGTTCACGTCATCCGACTTGACGGTCAGCATTTCCTGCAGCACGTAAGACGCGCCATAGGCTTCCAGTGCCCACACTTCCATTTCACCGAAACGCTGGCCACCGAACTGGGCCTTGCCGCCGAGCGGCTGCTGCGTGACCAGCGAGTACGGGCCGGTGGAACGCGCGTGCATCTTGTCGTCCACCAGGTGGTGCAGCTTCAAGACGTGCATGTAGCCCACCGTCACCGGGCGCTCGAACGCGTCGCCCGTGCGGCCGTCGTGCAAGGTCGCCTGCGTGCGCGTCGCGGTCAGGCCCTTGGCCTTGGCGATGTCGTCCGGGTAGGCGAGCTTCAACATCGCGCGGATCTCTTCCTCGGCCGCGCCGTCGAACACCGGCGTGGCGAACGGCACACCCTTGGTCAGGTTGCCGGCCATCTCGATGATCTCGGCATCGCTCAGGTTGTCCAGGCGCTCGGTCTTGCC
>JANXZA010000036.1 GCA_025355745.1 Rhizobacter sp.
CGCGAATCGCCGGCGTCAACTATTCTTTACCAAATTGGTCAGACCACTTGACCAGTTTACTCGCCTCCCATTCGCCCGCCATGCCGATCCAGACCATCGAACCGCGCCGCCTCTACCGCCAGATCGCCGACCAGTTGCGTGGCCTGGTCGAGCGCGGCGAGTATGCGGTCGGAACGCGACTGCCGCCCGAGCGCGATCTGGCCACGCAGCTCGGCGTGTCGCGCCCTTCGGTGCGCGAGGCGCTGATAGCGCTCGAGGTCGAGGGCCTGGTCGAAGTGCGCATGGGTTCGGGCATCTACGTGAGTCCACATGATCCGAAGCAGCTCAGGCGCGTCAGCGGCGAAGGGCCACTCGAAACCATCCGCGCGCGCCAGCTGATCGAGGCCGAGCTCGCCGCGCACGCCGCGCGCCACATGAAGAAGGCGCAGATCGCCGGCCTGCGCAACGCGCTCGCGCTGATGCAGCAGGAGGTTGACACCGCGCATCTGCCCACGCGCGGCGATCGCCTCTTTCACGAGCGCATCGCCGAGGCCTGCGAAAACTCGGTCTTGCAGCGCATCGTCGGCGAACTGTTCGACGAACGCCACAACCCGCTGTTCGAGCAGCTCGGCAACCACTTCGAGACGATGCGCAGCTGGGCCATCGCGATCGCCGAGCACCAGGCCATCATCGACGCGATCGCGAGTCGCTCGCCCGAGGCCGCGCGCGACGCGATGAACACACACCTTGTGCGTTCGCACGACCGCTTCACTGCGAACTGGCCGGCGAAAGCACCCGGGGCCGACGCAGCCGCATCACCCCGCAAGAGCACGAGCCGCAAAGCCGCCTGAAGGACAAATGCAATGACACTGACCTGCAGAATCCACGGCGCGAAAGACCTGCGCATCGAGGACGACGGCCCGGCCGAGCTCGGCGCCAGCGATGTGGAGATGCGGCTGGGCGCCGGCGGCATCTGTGGCTCAGACCTGCACTACTACCAGCATGGCCGCGTCGGCGCATTCGTGATGCGCGAGCCGCTGATCCCGGGCCACGAGGTCTCGGGCACGGTCGCACGCGTCGGCAGCAATGTCACGCGAGTAAAAATCGGCGACAAGGTCGCAATCAACCCGTCGCATGCCTGCGGTCACTGCGACTACTGCAACGCCGGTCGGCTCAACCTGTGCAGACAAATGCGCTTTCTCGGCAGTGCGAGCGTCTACCCGCACGTGCAGGGCATGTTCCGTGAGCGCTTCGTGATGGGCGAGCGCCAGCTCACGCCGGTGACCGAAGACATCTCGCTCGGTGAGCTCGCCTGCGCCGAGCCGCTGTCGATCGGCCTGCACGCGGTGCACCGCGCCGGCAACCTGACCGGCAAGACCGTGCTCGTGACCGGCGGCGGCACGATCGGCTGCATGAGCGTGATCGCCGCGAAGCTCGCCGGCGCGGCCTGGATCGTCTGCTGCGACATCGCGCCGCGGCCGCTCGAGATGGCCAAGCGTGTCGGCGCCGACGCGGTGATCCGCTCCGACCAGGCGAGCGAGGCCGAGCTCACGGCGCAGTTGGCAGATTCGGCCGACATCTGCATCGAGGCCGCCGGCAGCCCGGCCGCGCTCGCGACCTGCCTGAAGGCGGCGCGCAAGGGCGGGCGCATCGTGCAGGTCGGCACGCTGCCGGCCGAGGGCGTGCTGTTCCCGGCCAACGCCATCATGGCGCGCGAGCTCGACTACGTCGGCGCGTTCCGCGCAGCGCATGCCTTCGACTGGGCCGTGCAGTACCTGCGCAGCGGCAAGGTCGACGTGAAGCCGCTGCTCAGCGCGCAGATTCCCCTCAGCCGCTCGCTCGAAGCCTTCGAGCTGGCGAGCGACCGCACCCGCAGCACCAAGGTGCAGGTGGTGTGCGACTGATTTCTTTCCTTCCTCGTCCTGATTCAGAACATAACGGAGACAACCCGATGACGAAGACCTTGCTGAAGACCCTGATCGCCGCCGCCGCACTCGCGGCCATGACGGGCGCGATCGCGCAACAGACGAAACTGAAATGGGCCCACGTCTACGAGACTTCGGAGCCCTTCCACACATCGTCCGTCTGGGCCGCCGCCGAGATCGAGAAGCGCACCGCCGGCCGCTATCACATCGACGTCTACCCCGCCTCGCAACTCGGCAAGGAGAACGACATCAACCAGGGCCTGACCCTGGGCACGGTCGACATGATCATCTCGGGTTCGAGCTTCGCAGCGAAGAGCTACCCGCGCATCGGCGTCACCTATTACCCGTACACCTTCCGCGGTGTCGATCACCTGCTGGCCGCCAGGCCGAGCAGCAAGCGGTCCATGCCGGTGGTGTGCAGATCGTCGAGCAGCAGGCGCACCCGCACGCCGCGTTGCGCGGCGTCGCGCAGGCCGCGCAAGATCAGGTGGCCGATGCCGTCGTCGGCAATCACGTAGTACTGCAGATCGAGCGAGTCACGCGCATTGGCGATCGAGGCCAGGCGTGCGTCGAGCGCAAAGCTGGCCTGCGGCAGCGGGTACACGCCCGACTGGCCGGCCGCGACGCCGGCGTCGCGCGCGAGCCTGGCCAGCGGTGCGTCGGGGGGTGCGGTGCGAGCCGTGGAAGCGGGCCGCTCGACCGCCGGCATGACCGCTGCGCAACCGTCTAGGAGGCCGACTGCCAGCGCGAGGCAGGTGAGGCGCACCAGCTGCATCAGTCGCACCCGTTGCAGCCGTTGCAGCCGTTGCCCCGGGCCGGAAGGCCCGTACTGGCAGTTCAACATCCGCGCCGGGCGTTCATCTCAATTGCAGGTCGTCGGTCCCGAAACGAAGGCCCAGCGGTTCGATCAGAAGTTCCTTCGCCCCCGCCTCGACCACGCCGCAGACCCAGGCCGGCACGCCGACCGACTGCGCCACCTGGGCCGTGCGCAGCGCGTCTTCGGCTCTCACGAACAGCGCGAAACCGGCGCCCATGTTGAAGGTGCTGTAGGCCTCGCGATCATCCTGCTGGGCGTGGTGCTGGATGAACTTCAGCACCGGCGGGACCTCGGGCACGGTGTGGATGTGGTAGCGGTGCTGGGCCGGATGCCGCAGCAGCTTGCGCCAGCCGTGGCCGGTGATGTTGGCGCAGTAGTGCGGCGTGATGCCGGCCTGGTACAGCGCTTCGGTGACCGGCGAGTACAGCACCGTGGGCGCGAGCAGCGCGTCGCCATAGGTCTGCGCCGTGCCTGCATCCGGCAGCGGCGTCAGGTAGCCCTGCGGCAGGCGCTCGACGAGCTTGCGCGCCAGGCTCAGGCCGTTGGCGTGGATGCCGCTCGAGGCCAGCAGCACGATCGCGTCGCCCGGCGTTAATTTGTCGCCGACCGACAGCCGCGACTTCGGGTTGATGAGGCCGGTGCACGAGGCCGCGAGGTCGATGCGGCCGTCGGCGACGATGCCCGCCAGCGCCGGTGTTTCGCCGCCGCCCCAGGCCACGCGGCAGGCGTCGCAGGCGCGCTTCCAGCCTTCGACGAGAGCCTGCGAGCGCTGCGCGTCGCTGAACCAGTCGGAGCCGCCGGCGGCCCAGTAGGCCTGCACGATCAGCGGCGTGGCGCCGACCGTGATCAGATCGTTGATGGCCATCGCGATGGTGTCTTGCGCGATGCTGTCGTAGTAGCTCTTGCCCGTCAGGCGCTGCATCTCGTCGGCTACCAGCGCCTTCGAGCCCAGGCATTCGACGATGCTGGCGAGGTAGAACGGACCGACGTCTACCACATACGCCGACTCGCCGCGCGAGGCCGAGACCTCGCTGAAGCCGTGCCCGGCGAGGTGCACCGCAGTGTCGGCAGCAGCGCGCTGGGCTCGCACTTTCAGCGGATCGATCAGGTCGTAGGCCACGCCCGCCTGTGCGTAGCTGAGGGGAGCGCCAGGCGCAGCAGGGGTTGGGGTGGAGGGCATCGGCAGGGGCTGGAAATGAAGCGTCGCTGCGGAGCTGCATCGAGTTCTGCAGCCAGCGCGCAAAGCTCGGATTATCCGGCAGCCAAGGGCAGACCACCGGGCCTGCGACCGTAGAATCGAGCGATGTCTTATGTCGTCCTGGCCCGCAAATACCGGCCGCCCAATTTCGACGCGCTGGTCGGCCAGGAGCATGTGGTGCAGGCGCTGGCGAATGCGCTGACCCAGCAACGCCTGCATCACGCCTATCTGTTCACCGGCACCCGCGGCGTGGGCAAAACGACGATCTCGCGCATCCTGGCCAAATCGCTCAACTGCACCGGCGCCGACGGGCAGGGCAGCATCACCGCCCACCCCTGCGGCGTGTGCGACGCCTGCCGCGACATCGACGCCGGCCGCTTCATCGATTACGTTGAGCTCGACGCGGCCTCGAACCGCGGTGTCGACGAGATCTCGCAGCTTCTCGACCAGGCGGTGTACAAGCCGGTCGTCGGGCGCTTCAAGGTCTACATGATCGACGAAGTTCACATGCTCTCGACAACCGCGTTCAACGCGATGCTCAAGACGCTGGAGGAGCCGCCCGAGTACCTCAAGTTCGTGCTCGCCACGACCGACCCGCAGAAGGTGCCGGCCACCGTTTTGTCGCGCTGCCTGCAGTTCAACCTGCGGCCGATGGCGCCGCAGACGGTGCACGAGCACCTCGCCGCAGTGCTGGCCAGCGAGCACATTTCGGCCGAGCCCGGTGCGCTGCGCCTGCTGGCGCGCGCGGCGCGTGGTTCGATGCGCGACGCGCTGTCGCTCACCGACCAGGCGATCGCGTTCGGCGCCGGCACGCTCGACGAGCCGGGGGTGCGCCAGATGCTCGGCGCGGTGGACCGCGGCCATGCGGTGCGCATCATCGAAGCGCTTGCCGCGGCCGACGGCGCGGGCCTGGTCCAGGCCGTCGATGCGTTGCGCGCGCTCGGGCTGTCGGCCAGCGGCACGCTGGAGGAAATGGCCGGCCTCCTGCAGCAGATGGCGGTCTTGCAGGCGGTGCCCGGCGCCGCCGATCCCGACGACCCGGACACGCCCGAGGCGGCCCGGGTCGCGACCCTGTTCGCCCCCGACGAAACCCAGCTTTTCTACAGCATCACCTTGCATGGCCGGGCCGAGCTGGGCCTGGCGCCGGACGAATACAGCGGCCTGGTGATGGTGTTGCTGCGGATGCTGGCCTTCAAGCCGAAGGGGGTGGTTGCAGCGAACCCTACCGTGGCTGGCGCTGCTGCGGTTGCGGCCAGGGCGCTGTCGCAGCCGGTGCAGGTGCAGGTGCGAGAGCCTGTGACCGCCAAACGCGCCGATCCGGCGCCAGCGGCCCTAACGCCGCGACTGCGCGGTACGGTTGCCGCAGCGCAGCCGGCCGTCGTGGCATCAACGCCGGTGCTGCGCGTTGCCACCGTGCCGGTCGAACCGCCGCCCTGGCTCGATGCGCCGTTTGAAGACGAGGCCGTCGCAGCGCCGCCAAAGCCGGCGACGCGGGCCGCTGCGCTGTTCGTCGCCGAACCCGACCCGGCGGCGTTTTTCGCGCAGGCTGCCGACGCCGATGCAAATGCCAATGTCGACCTCGCACACGCGCCGCCACGGTCGGTACCCACCGCCCTCGGCGCGCGCTGGGCCGAGCTGGTGCGCGAGATGAGCGACGCCGGTCTGATCAGCGCATTCGCGCGCGAACTCGCCACCCAAGCCCAATGCACGGCGCTCGACGAGGCGGCGCCAGGCCTCGTCTGCGAACTGCGTGTCGAGCGTGAAACCCTGCGCGCTGCCGCCCATTGCGACAAGCTGCAAGCCGCGCTCACGCAGGTTTTGCAGCGCGCGGTGCGACTTGAGGTCGAGCTTGGCGTGGCCGAAGACTCGCCCTCGAAACGCGCCGCTGCCCAACGCGCGCAGCGCCAGGTCGAAGCCGAGCAGATCATCCACGACGACCCGCTGGTGCGCGCGTTGATGGCGCAGTACAAGACTGCGCGCATCGTTCCCGGTTCGGTCAAACCGCATTGAATTCCCAGGAGCACACCCGATGATGAAGAACCAGTTGGCCGGGCTGATGAAGCAGGCCCAGGCGATGCAGGACAACCTGAAGAAGGCGCAGGACGAACTTGCGTCGATCGAGGTCGAAGGCCAGTCTGGCGCCGGCCTCGTGAAGGTCACGATGACCTGCAAGCACGACGTGAAGCGCATCGTCATCGACCCGAGCCTGCTTGCCGACGACAAGGACATGCTTGAAGACCTGGTGGCCGCCGCGTTCAACGACGGCGTGCGCCGGGCCGAGGAAGTGAGCCAGGAAAAGATGGGCAAGCTGACCGCCGGCATGCCGATGCCGCCGGGCATGAAATTCCCCTTTTGAACCGGTGACCGAACCGTCGCTCGAAGCGCTGGTCGAGGCGCTGCGGCGCCTGCCCGGGGTGGGCGTGAAGTCGGCGCAGCGCATGGCATTCCATTTGCTTCAGCACGACCGCGAGGGCGCGCGGCGGATCGCGTTTGCCTTGCAGTCGGCGGTTGACCATGTGCGCCACTGCGAGCGCTGCCACACGTTCACCGAAGCGATGGTCTGCGCCATCTGCCTCGACCCGCAGCGTGACGCGCGGCTGCTGTGCGTGGTCGAGACGCCGGCCGATCAGGCGGCGCTGGAGCGCACCGGCAGCTATCGCG
Organism: Rhizobacter sp.; assembly: GCA_025355745.1. Taxonomy (GTDB): domain Bacteria; phylum Pseudomonadota; class Gammaproteobacteria; order Burkholderiales; family Burkholderiaceae_C; genus LMDS01. The sequence goes on from JANXZA010000036.1 coordinate 6,581, forward strand.
GCCTGTACTTCGTGTTGATGGGTCGGCTGAGCCCGCTCGACGGCATCGGCGCGGCCGACATCGGTGCGCAGGAACTGCTGGACCGGGCCTCGGATGGCATCCTCGACGAGGTCATCATCGCCACCAACTTCACCGCCGAGGGTGAAGCCACCGCCCACGTGCTGGCCGAGGCGCTGAAGGCGCGCGGCCTGCGCGTCACGCGGCTGGCGCGCGGCGTGCCGATCGGCAGCGAACTCGAATATGTTGATCTGGGCACCATCGCCCATGCACTGGTCGATCGGCGCTGAAGCACATCGACGCCGATCTGCCTAACTGCTGAACTGCGCGGTAACCGCAGCTCCTTCGGAATGCGGATCGAACGGCTACTTGCGCGCCGGCCGCAACTGCGCCGCGGCCACCACTTGCCGCGCCGGTCGGGTCGACGCGACGTTGCGCGTCTTGCCGACACCCCCACTGCGATGGCTTGCCGCAGCGGTGCGAACCGCCTTCTTGCGTGGCGCCTTGGCCGCCACATAGACGACGATGCTCTGGCCGGGCTTGAAGCTGGCGCTTGGGCTGAGGTTGTTCCACTGTGCGAGCTGCACCGGGCTGACATGGTGACGCTTCGCGACGCTGGCCACGTTGTCCTTGCGACCGGCCTTCAGCGACACCTTGCGCAGCGGCGGCAGGTCGGGCGCCAGCGCCATCGTGGCGTTGTCGGCGACCTCGATCGATACATCGGCCTGGCGGTGCGCGTCGCGCGGAACCAGCAGGGTCGAGCCGGCCTTCACCAGCATGCGCGGCGGGATGTGGTTCACCTCGCGCAACTGCGCCTCGCTCATGCCGACCTGGCGTGCGGCCTCGGCCGGGTGCAGTGTCTTCGGTGCCCGCCACGCGGTCCAGCTGGCGAGCGGGCCGCGCTGCAGCGGCAGGGCGCGCACGAACAGGTTGGCGTTGTCGTAGGGCAGCAGCACCTGTGGCGTGCCGGCGGCCAGGATCACCGGCTTGTTCATCTGCGGGTTCAGCGTCTGGAACTCTTCCAGCGGCATGCCGGCGAGCCGCACCGCCATGGTCACGTCCATGTCGCGCTCGATCGGCACGCTCAGGAAGTACGGGTGGTTGCGCAGCACCGGCAGGGTCAGCGCGAAGTCGGCGGGCCGGGCGATGATGTTCTTCACGGCCTGCAGCTTGGGCACGTAGTACTGCGTCTCGGTCGGCATCTTCAGGCTCGCGTAGTCGGTCGGCAGGCCGAGCTTTTGATTGCGTGCGATGGCGCGCGCCACGCTGCCCTCGCCCCAGTTGTAGGCGGCCAGCGCGAGGTGCCAGTCGCCGAACATGCCGTGCAGCCGTTGCAGGTAGTCGAGCGCGGCGCGGGTCGAGGCCAGCACGTCGCGCCGGTCGTCGCGAAAGACGTTCTGCTTGAGGGCGAAATCGCGGCCCGTGGCCGACATGAACTGCCACATGCCCGAGGCCTTCGCGCTCGAGATCGCCTGCGGGTTGAAGGCGCTTTCGATGAACGGCAGCAGCGCCAGTTCGGTCGGCATGTTGCGGCGTTCAAGTTCTTCGACGATGTGGAACAGGTAGCGGCCACCGCGCTCGGTCATGCGTTGCACGTAGTCGGGGCGGGTCGCGTACCACTGCTCGCGGTTGCGCACCAGATCGGTGTCGAGGTCGGGCATCGCGAAGCCGCGCCGCACGCGCGCCCACAGGTCGGTTTGCGCGCTGCGGTCGTCGAGGTCGAGGCGCACATCGGGGCGCAGCGGATCGACAGGCACCGGCACCGGGGCCACGGCGAGCACCTCCGGCGCGGCGACGGCGACCGGTGAAGCGGCTTCGGCGAGCGCCACGGTTGATGCCGACGAAGCCGACAAAACCGGTGGAGCACTGGCCGTTGACGGCATCGCGGCCGGAGAACTCGCGGCGCCCGGAAGACCGCCGGTCGAGGCGCAGGCCGCGAGCAGCAGCAGGGCGGCGGCGAGGACGGGAAAGCGCAGCAGGCGGCAGGGTGTCGAGTGGGTCATCGGGGGGCGTTTTCCGTTAGCGCAAAGTCGCCGGCACGGCGGCGGGTTCGTCGCTGGCCGCGCAGCGCGCGAACCGGAGATCGGGCAAAGTGGGTTCGCGGTGGGTCACTAGAATCGCCGCCAGCGTCAGGGGTCTCGCAGCGAGCGCGGTGGGCACCGGCGCCGAATCATCCGGATCGACCACAGCCGCACGGCGGCCATCGTGGAACATCCAGAAGCAGTTGTCGGACAAGGCAGGCAGGGCAATCAGGCTCATGGCGGAACGCGCGATTATAGGTTTGGCCGACTGGCTCGAAACCCCCGCCGGTTGTTACGTTCTGCACTGGGAGCAGACGCACCTGGACCTGGCGGTGGCCGACCTGTTCGGCTTCCATGCGGTGCAACTCGGCCTGCCCGAACTCGACGCGCTGCGCGCCAACCGCATGCCGCACCGATGGCTTGCCACCGAGGCGCCGACGCAGCCCGCCTCGGTGCCGGTTCAGACCGCGATCGCGGGCGACGCGGAGTTCGCGTTGATGGGCGATGCCAAAGTTGCCTTGGTGGGCGAGGTGGACGGCGCGCAACCTTTGCCCCCAACCCCGCCCCGCACCGCCGTCGCCCTGCACTGCGACTTCGACGCTTTGCCCTTCGACACCGCCAGCCTGGACCTGCTGGTGCTGCCGCACGCACTCGAACTGGCGCGCGACCCGCACCTGGCGCTGCGCGAGGTCGAGCGCGTGCTGGTGCCCGAAGGCCGGGTCGTGATCGTCGGCTTCAACCCGTCGAGCCTGTGGGGCCTGCGCCAGTGGCTGGGGCGCTTGCGGCGCCGCTTCAGCGCGCACCCCAGGCGCGAACTCTTTCTGCCGGCCGACGGCGAGTTCCTTAGCTACCGCCGCCTGCGCGACTGGCTGCGCCTGCTGAGCTTCGAGGTCGAGGCCGGGCGCTTCGGCTGCTACCGCCCGCCGCTCGGGGCGCAGAAATGGCTGGCGCGTTTCGCCTGGGCCGACCGCGTCGGCGAGCGTTGGTGGCCGGTGTTCGGCGCGGTCTACTTCGTCGTCGCCGTGAAGCGGGTGCGCGGCCTGCGCCTCGTCGGCCTTGCGCGCGCCGGCAACCGTGCGCCGCATGCCGCTGCCGCACCCGTCACGGTGGCGAATCAAAACAACAAGATCGATATGAACGCAGACCCGGCATGAACCTCTCCGAGCCCGCGATCAAGCGCCCGCACGTCGTCGTCTACACCGACGGTGCCTGCAAGGGCAACCCCGGCCGCGGCGGCTGGGGCGCGTGGTTGCGCACCGGCGAGCACGAGAAAGAGCTGTTCGGCGGCGCGCTGCTGACGACCAACAACCGGATGGAACTGCTGGCGGTGATCGAGGCGCTGGCGTCGCTGAAACGCACGTGCGACGTGACGGTCTATACCGACAGCGAATACGTCCGCAAGGGCATCACCGAGTGGATCCACAACTGGAAGCTGCGCGGCTGGAAGACCGCTGACAAGAAGCCGGTGAAGAACGCCGACCTGTGGCAGCGGCTCGATGCCTTGCGCGTGCTTCACGCGGTCGAGTGGCGGTGGGTCAAGGGCCACTCGGGCGACCCCGGCAACGAGCGGGCAGACGCGTTGGCGAACCGGGGGGCGGCGCTGGCCGTATGAAAGAATGTCTCACCGCAGAGTAACGGAGTTGACGAAGTTAACGCAGAGTTAAGTCTGCCTTTGCTCTGCGCAACGCCGCCAACTCCGTTACTCAGCGGTGAATGAATTCGCTATTCGCTATTCATTGTTCGAGCAACTGACATGGCGCCACGCGCCCGGTCACACCAGCCCGCGTTCGATTTCCATCAACTGGAAACGGACCAGCGCAAGGTTGGTGCGCTGCTTGTCGAGCAGCGCGGCAAGGAACAGGTCGGGGTAGCGCGACAGGATGCGGATCACCTGCTGACGCGGGCCGGCACTGATCATGATCTCGTCGATCGGCTCCGCCAGCCCCATGCTGCGGGCCGCCTGACGATGCGCCCGCAGAACCTGGGCACAGCCAGCGCCCGCCAGATTCATGTCGACCGGCCGGGCGTCCCCGGCTTCGCGGGTTTCGCGCGCCAGCACCAGGCCGGTGGTGGCATCGACGACCGCGCAGCCGAGCAGGCCGTCCAGCGTCAGCATGCCGGCCAGGGCGCGCCGAGCCTGCGCCGGGTCAAGCACGCCGCGGGTGCCGCGCAGGGCGGCCGGCGCCGCACTGCCGGAAAGTGCGGCCGGCGCCGCGTTGCCGGGCAGCGCGTCGGCCGCCGTAAAGAGCGCGCCAGCCCCGGTCACCACACCCGCCGACTCCGAGTGTGCGGTGGCGCCCGCGCCCAGTTCCGCGACCTTGATCGGGAAATCGTTCATGCCCATCAGTGGCGGGTTCGCAGGCTCCCAGCCGGGCTGGGCCTTGACCTGGTTCCACATCCCGAGCATCGCGTTCCAGACCGACGACGCGCCGGTCATCGATTCGCTCAGCACATGCACATGCAGGCGGCCCGGCCAGGCGATGGCGCTGACCTTGTTGGCGATCCAGACCGCGCTCGGCGGCAGCATGAACAGCAGGTTTGGGCAGCGCCAGGTGGGCAGCATCGCGGCGGCGTGCAGGGCTTCGAGCAGCGCGTCGATCGCGTGCGCCTGCATCGGGCCGATGATGACGGTGGTCATCTGGCTGCGCTCCATCAGCGCGAACGGAATCTCGGCGTTCTCGATCCCCGGCGCGCGCACATCGGCGTGGTAGATGCGCAGCGTGTCTTCGTGGCGGCGCACCAGCGTCGTCCGCTCGATGGTGGCCAGCGTGCGCAAGGTGGAGTGCTCGCGCAGGTGCAGGCGCTCGATCGGGCGGCCGCCGGCATCCGACAAGGCCTTGATGACCGCCGCCGCCCACGCGCCGGCCGGGTCGAGCAGGGTGATCAAGGAGGTGGCGGTGTCGAGGTCGGCGCGGGTGTCGGCAAAGTGGTCGCGGATGGCCTGTGCGGGCGAGCCGCTGACGACCAGGTCGCGCGAATGCCGGTCGACCATCTGGCCCCGGGCGTTGACCTCGGTGGCCACCGTTTCCATGATGGTCGTGGCGGCGAAGCCGGTGTCGGAATCGTCGGCGCCGGAGCGCTTCTTGCCACCGGGCTCTTTGGGCGGCCCGAGGTCGCCGAACAGGGATGTGAGCAATCGAACTCCTTGCGGCGCTGGCACATGCAATGTGGCCGCTTGGGAAACAGATGGGCATCGGCTCGGCGACTCGCGAACCTGCCAAACGAGTCTAGGGAATTGCGCCTCGCCCGCCAAGCCCCCAGCCGGACCAGCGGCAAAAAGGATGTTGCAAGGCGTTGCGATCCGGTTCGTCTCAAAAGCCCAGAAAGCGGCTCGGCGTGGCCCCGACAGAGCGCCGCACCATCGCGCTGAACGCGCTCGGGCTGGCGTAGCCGAGCTCGGCGGCGATGGCGGCCATCGGCATCTTGCGCGCCGCCAGCGCCACCGCGCGCGCCAGCAGCACCTGCTGGCGCCATTGCACGAACGAGGTGCCGAGTTCGCTGCGAAACAGGCGCGCCACGGTGCGCGGGCTGGCGCCGCAGTCGCGGGCCCAGCCGTCCAGCGTGGCGTGGCGGGCGGGCTCGGCCAGCACCGCTTCGCACAGTGCGCGCAGGCGCTTGTCGGCCGGCAGGTCCACGCCCAGCGGCACCGGCCGGGCGCGCCGCAACTCGTCGAGCACGAGTGCGCACAGGCGCGCTTCGCGGCGCAATGCATCGGCGCCCAGCGGCGGGCCGGCACCGTCGGCGGTGGCATCGAGTTCCAGTGCCAGCGCGCGCAGCAGATCGGACACTTCAAGCACCCGGCATTGCTGCCACGCGGCTTGCAGCGGCCCCGCCACCTGCGGGCCACAGCGGCCGCGCGGCTGGTGCAGGTACAGCGTCAGCAGGTCGGCGGTTTCGAGCACCGTTACCGCGTGCTCCACACCTGGCGGAATCCACAAGGCGCGCGAAGGCGGCACGATGTACGTGCCGTGCGCCACCGTCAGCCGCACCACGCCGGTTGCCGAGACCGCGAGCTGCGCCCACGGGTGGCGGTGCGGCACGACGCGCGTGTCGGTGCCGAGCTGCTGGAGCTTGGCGCGGACCGGCCGGCGCGCATCCGGCATGTACAGGTGCGGTGTGAGCGGGCCGATGGGCGCGGGCAGAATCGGCGGAAGGTGCAGGGGGTGCGGGGGGTGCGGGAAATTTGCCTTCATTGGCGCGATCTCGATAGAACTTGACGAGCTATCGTAATCCGGACGACCTGGCGCTGCCTATGATCGATGCAAATTCACACTGCGCGCCCAGCGTCCCATGAGCATCCTGACCGCACCTTCAGCCGCAGCACCCGCAGCGCCCTCACACCCGGCTCGCCACGACGCCCAACTCATCGGCCTGGTGGGCATCGCACACCTGATCAGCCACTTCAGCCAGTTGCTGCTGGCGCCGCTGTTCCCGTGGCTGAAGGACGCGTTCGATGCCAGCTACGCCGAGCTCGGCCTGCTGATGTCGATCTTCTTCGTCGTCTCGTGCGTCGTCCAGGCCGGCTCGGGTTTCGTCGTCGACCGCTTCGGCCCGCGGCCGGTGCTGTTCGCCGGCTTGAGCCTGCTCGGTGCGGCCGCCTTCGGTTTCGCGGCCAGCCACAGCTACGCCGTGCTGGCCGCGTTCTCGGTGCTGGCCGGGGCCGGCAACGGCGTGTTCCACCCGGTCGACTACACGCTCCTGAACCGCAAGGTGCACCCGTCGCGGCTCGGTCATGCGTTCAGCGTGCACGGCATCACCGGCAGCCTGGGCTGGGCGCTCGCGCCGGCCATGCTCGTGCCGCTGGCGATCGCCTTCGGCTGGCGCGTCGCGCTGATGTGCGCTGGAGCGCTCACCTTCGCGGTGCTGGCCGTGCTGTGGTTGAACCGCTCGCATCTTGGGCTCGATTCGGTGCTTGACCCGGCACCTAATTCGGCGCTTGAGCCTGCACCCGAGTCGAAGCCGATGGCGCCACGGCCCGCAGTCGAAGGCAGCCTGGCGTTCTTGAAGCTGCCGGCGGTGTGGATGTGCTTCGCCTTCTTCTTCTTCTATGCGATGGCGCTCAGCGGTGTGCAGGCCTTCGCGCCGGAAGCGGCTCGCCTGCTGCACAACGTGCCGGTCCATGTGGCGGCGCTGTGCCTGACGATCTACATGGTGTGCAGCGCGGCCGGCATGGTGGTGGGCGGCTTCCTCGCCGCCGACCCGGCACGTTGCGAACGCATCATCGGCGTCGGCTTCGGTGTGGCCGTGTTGGTGGCGCTGACCTTGGGGTTTGCCGACGTGCCACCGATGGCGGTGCCGGTGCTGTTCGGCGTGATGGGCTTCGGTGCCGGCATCGCCGGGCCGTCGCGCGACCTGATCGTCAAGCGCGCCTCGCCGCCGAACGCCACCGGCCGTGTCTACGGCGTGGTGTATTCGGGCCTGGACATCGGCCAGGCGGTGGCGCCGCTGCTGTTCGGCAGCTTGATGGACCTGCACCGGCCCGAGCAGGTGTGGCTCGGCATCGCGGTGGTGCAGGGCGTGCTGATCGTGAATGCGTTCAACGTGCGCAAGGCGCGGCGCACCAAGCTGCTGATCGCGCCGGCGTAGGCTGCACCGAACGAGAATGCGGGCAGCGCTGTCGTGCCGGTACCGGTACCGGCGCCAGCGTGCCTCGTATCGCCATCGCCACCGCCGACCATGACCGTCCCCGCCTCGTCCCGCCTCGCCGGCCACCTGCTCGTTGAGGCGCTCATCGCGCAAGGCATCGACACCGCCTTCGGCGTGCCCGGCGAGAGCTTTCTGGCAGTGCTCGACGGCTTCCATGAACACCGCGAGCGCATCCGCTTCATCGCCTGCCGGCAAGAGGGTGGCGCGGCCTTCATGGCCGAGGCCCAGGGCAAGCTTACCGGCCGCCCCGGCATCTGCTTCGTGACCCGCGGCCCCGGCGCCACGAACGCCGCCATCGGCCTGCACACGGCGTTCCAGGACAGCACACCGATGATCCTGTTCATCGGCCAGGTCGCCAGCGACCAGCGCGATCGCGAGGCGTTCCAGGAACTCGACTACCGCCAGGTCTTCGGCCCCGGCACGCTGGGCTTCGCGAAGTGGGTCGGCGAAGTGCACGATCCGGCGCGCCTGCCAGAGTACATCGCGCGGGCCTTCCACACTGCGATGCAGGGCCGGCCCGGGCCGGTGGTGCTGGTGCTGCCGGAGGACATGCTGGCCAGCGTCACCGATGCCGCTGTGCTGCCGCGTATCGAGCCGGCATGGGCCTGGCCCGCACCGTGCGCACTGCGTGAGGTGCGCAGCTTGCTGCTGGCCGCGCAGCGCCCGTTCGTGATCGTCGGCGGCAGCGGCTGGGACGCGAACGCCTGCCACGCGTTGCAGCGCTTCGCCGAGGCCTGGGCGCTGCCGGTGGGCTGCGCGTTCCGACGTCAGGACCTGTTCGACAACCGGCACCCGAACTACGCCGGCGATGTGGGCATCGGCATCAACCCGAAGCTCGCGGCGCGCATCAAATCGGCCGACCTGATCCTGGCCGTCGGCACGCGCCTGGGCGAGATGACGACCGGCGGCTACACCTTGCTGCAAGCCCCGCGACCGTCACAAAAGCTGATCCATCTCCACGCCGGCGCCGAGGAACTCGGCCGCGTGTATGCCGCCGACCTGATGCTGCAGGCTTCGATGGCGGTGGCCGCCAAGGGACTTGAAACCCTGGCCGCGCCGCCGTCACTGCCCTGGTGTGCCTTGACCACCGAGGCGCACGCCGACTACGAGGCCAACCACGCGCCGGTGCCTGTGGCGCCGCTCGACATGGCCGAGGTCGTGAAGACGATCCAGCGGCTCGCACCGATCGACAGTGTGCTGACGAACGGCGCGGGCAACTACAGCGGCTGGCTGCACCGCTTCTACCGCTATCCCGGCCTGCAGCACGCTGGGCGCACCCAGCTCGCGCCGACATCGGGCGCGATGGGCTATGGCGTGCCGGCAGCGGTGGCAGCGTCGCTGCTGTATCCGCAGCGCACCGTCATCAACATTGCCGGCGATGGCGACTTCCTGATGACGGGCCAGGAGCTCGCCACGGCCACCGCCCACGGTGCCGGCGCCGGCGTTGGCAAGCTCATCGTGATCGTCGTCGACAACGCCACTTACGGCACGATCCGCATGCACCAGGAGCGCGAATACCCGGGCCGGGTCAGCGGCAGCGACCTGTTCAACCCCGACTTCGCGGCGCTCGCGCAAGCTTACGGCTGGAACGCGAGCCGCGTCGATGCGACCGCGCAGTTCGAGCCCGCCTTCGCCGCGGCGCTGGCTGCAAGGCGGCCAACGCTGATCCACCTCAAGCTTGATGCGGACGTGAGCACTTCGCGATCGACCTTGACGGCGATTCGACGTGTCGCGCTTGAGGGCCGCGCGCGCTGAAAGCCGGAGCGTGAATCGGTACCTCTTGAATGCAAAAGCCAACTCACTCACCGCAGAGGCGCTGAGTGACGCAGAGTTGCGCAGAGTAAAGACATGAGATTGAATTCCTCTGCGAACCTCTGCGTTCTCCGCGCCTCTGCGGTGGTGAGTTTGGCCACTTGTTGAGTCCCCGTCCATCGACCCAGAAAGCGAGCCCCGCATGCCCACCGACCCAACCCCCATCCTCGTCACCGGCGACCTGTGTGATGTGCACAAGGACGGCGCGGACACCAGCTTTCGCGTCTTGCCACCGGTGTTCCGCGACTACGGCCGGCGCGTGCGCTTCGCCGGCGTCATCAGCACCGTCAAGTGCTTCGAGGACAACTCGTTCGTGAAGGCCGCGCTCGAAGAGTCGGGCGCGGGCCGCGTGCTCGTCGTCGATGGCGGCGGCTCGCTGCGCCGCGCGCTGGTCGGCGGCAACATCGCCGCCGCCGCAGCGAAGAACGGCTGGGCCGGCGTGGTGATCGACGGGTGCGTGCGCGACAGCGCCGAGCTGGCGCAGTGCGATATCGGCATCCGCGCGCTCGCCCTCATCCCGCTGCCCACCGAGCGCCGCAACCTCGGCCAGCGCGATGTGGCGCTGCACATTCACGGCGTGTGGCTGCTGCCGGGCGAATGGCTGGTCGCCGATGCGGACGGCATCGTGGTGATGCCGGCCCGGTCGGTGGCCAGCGTCACCAAGGGCTGAGGGCGAGGGCGAGGGCTGAGCGCGCTTGCTGCTCCCGGGCCTCAGGCCGGCACGGTCGGCAAGCCGCTGAGCGCCATCGCCAGCTCGGCCTCGTCGTAGGGCTGGTCGACCAGCTTGCCGGCGGCATAAGCGCTGTACGCCGACATGTCGAAGTGGCCATGACCGCACAGGTTGAACAGGATCACCTCGGCGCGCCCTTCACGCTTGCAGCGCAAGGCCTCGTTGACGGCGCCCAGCACCGCGTGGTTGGCTTCCGGCGCCGGCACGATGCCCTCGGCCCGCGCGAACATCACGCCGGCTTCGAAGCAGGCCGTCTGGTGATATGCAGTGGCTTCGATCAGGCCGAGTTGGCTCAGGTGCGACACCAGCGGCGCCATGCCGTGGTACCGCAGGCCGCCCGAGTGGAAGCCCGGCGGCGTGAAGGTAGAGCCCAGCGTGTGCATTTTCGTCAGCGGCGTCAGGTGCGCGGTGTCGCCGAAGTCGTAGGCATAGCGGCCGCGTGTCAGCGACGGACAGGCGGCCGGCTCGACCGCGACGATGCGGCGCTGCTTCGTCTTGCCCGCGCCGCGCAGTTGCTGGCCGATGAACGGGAACGCGATGCCGGCAAAGTTCGAGCCGCCTCCGGTGCAGCCGACGATCACATCCGGGTCGTCGCCCGCCATCTCGAGTTGCAGCATCGCCTCCTGGCCGATGATGGTCTGGTGCATCAGCACATGGTTCAGCACCGAGCCGAGCGCGTACTTGGTGTCGTCATTGGTGGCCGCCACCTCGACGGCTTCCGAGATCGCGATGCCGAGCGAGCCGGGGTGGTTCGGGTTCGTCGCCAGGATCGCGCGGCCGGCGTTGGTCTCGTTCGACGGCGACGCGATGCAGCGCGCGCCATAGGTTTCCATCAGCGCGCGGCGGTAGGGCTTCTGGTCGTACGAGACGCGCACCTGGAACACCGTCACGTCGATGCCGAACAGCGAACCGGCGAAGGCCAGCGACGAGCCCCATTGCCCGGCGCCGGTCTCGGTGGCGATCTTCCTGATACCGGCCTGGGCGTTGTACCAGGCCTGCGGCACGGCGGTGTTCGGCTTGTGCGAGCCGGCCGGGGACACGCCTTCGTACTTGTAATAGATGCGCGCCGGCGTGCCCAGCGCCTTCTCGAGCCGGTGCGCGCGGATCAGCGGCGACGGCCGCCAGAGCTTGAAGATCTCGCGCACCGGCTCGGGGATCGGCACCTCGCGCTCGGTGCTCACCTCTTGCATGATGAGCTCCATCGGGAACAGCGGCGCCAGGTCGTCGGGGCCGATCGGCTGCAAGGTGCCGGGGTGCAGCACCGGCGGCGCCGGCGACGGCAGGTCGGCGGCGATGTTGTACCAGTGGGTCGGCATCCGGCTCTCGTCGAGCAGGAACTTGGTGGCTGATGAACTCATGACAGACCTCGCGACGGGCCGGGATGGCCGGCGCCGATGCTACGGCTGGCGGACGACGATGCGAAATACTCGCTTGCCCGTATGCGTCTTACTTCCTCTCCCTCTGGGAGAGGCGACCTTCTTTGCTCCCTCTCCCTCTGGGAGAGGCGACCTTCTTGCACCCTCTCCCTCTGGGAGAGGGTGGGGGTGAGGGTCGGGCCACCGCCGACCTCGTGCAGGCAGCCGACGCGCCTGCGGCGCGCCCTCACCCTAACCCTCTTCCAGGGGGAGAGGGGATAACTTCGGAGAGAGCGTGTCGAACAATTCGAGGGCCCGGTCCATGCCCCCTTGCATGATCGACACCATCGCCTGCGCCTGCACCGCAGGCTTCGGGTGGTAGGCGATGCTCAAGCCGGCCACGGCCATCATCGGCAAATCATTCGCGCCGTCGCCGACGGCAATCGCCTGCTCGGGCGCGATGCCCATCAGCTCGCAGACTTCGAGCACCACGCGCCGCTTCTCCGCCCCATCGACGATGTCGCCCCAGGGCCGGTCAACAAGCCGCCCGGTAAGCTGGCCGGCTTCGAGTTCCAGCACATTGGCACGCGCGAAATCGAGGCCAAGGCGCGCCCGCACGCGCTCGCTGAAGAACGTGAAGCCGCCCGACACGAGCAGCGTCTTCAGGCCCGCTGCCTGGCACGCCTGCACGAAGCGTTCGACGCCGGGGTTGAGTTGCAAATGCCTTGAGTAGACCTCGTGCAGGGCCGCTTCGGGCACGCCTCGCAGCAGCGCGACGCGGCGGCGCAGGCTTTCCTTGTAGTCGGTGATCTCGCCGCCGAATTGACCATTCATGGCGGCCTCGGTGATCGCGGCGACCTCGGCCTTGCGGCCCGCGACCTCGGCGATTTCATCGACGCACTCGATGTTGATCAAGGTCGAGTCCATGTCGAACGCGACCAGCTTGAAGTCGGCCAGCCGCAGCGGCGGCGTGATGCCGCGGACGAGCAGGCCGGGGGCGAATTCGCGGGCGGACGTGATCAATGCACCATCCTTGGCAGTCTTGACGGCGGGTGACTTGGGTTCACGTCCGGGCCAGCGCTTCGGCCAGCGAACACGTGAGGTCGGGTGCCGCGCGGCGAAGCTTGGCGTCTTCCGTGACGAGCCGCGAGCCCATGGCGCGGGCCACGACCAGAAAGCGCGCGTCGTAGCCGGTGACGTCGAAGTGCGCGGCGGCAAGCAGGACGTCATGGTCTGCGACGCGGCGCAGGCCGGGTGCCATGAGGCGGTGCGCAGTGTTCAGGATGATGGCAGCGTCGGTCAGCGTACAGGCCCGCTTGCGCACGACGGTGGCGAGCACGTTCGTCAGTTCGATCAGCAGCAGCGGCTCGCTCTGCCATTCTTGATCGCGGGCGTACAGCGAGCGTGCCGATTCGCTGAATGGGCCTTCCATGAGCAGGTTCACCAAGACATTGGTGTCAACGACCTGCACGGCCGGCCTAGCTGCGCCCGTCGGCGATGGCGGCTTCAATCCATGCGGTGGTGAGTGGCCCGCCGGGCAGGCGAACGAGTGGCGGCAGCAGCGCCCCGGCCTGCGGCGCGATGGCGCGCGGGGCGAGCAGGCCTTGTTCGATCAGGGAAATGGCTTCTTTGGTGATCGAACGGTGGTGTTGCTGCGCCTGCACTTTCAGACGTTCGTGGAGTTGTTCGGGCAGATTCTTGACGACGAGTGTGGACATGACTGGCTCCGGTAATACGAAACGGAAGCGAAATGGTAGCAAATGAGCTTGTGCGGGAGGAAGCAAGGCCGCGTCGGCCGGGAATCAGCGGTGCTTCGGGTCGGGTTCAGCACGACGCACTCGAATCAAATCGAGATTTAAGTCCATGTCTTCAGCCCGCCACGACGGCCACCTTCGGCACACCCAGCGCCCGCAGCACATCGCGAATCATCTGCGCCCGGTCTTTCGCCAGCGGCGTCTCGCGCTCGATGCGCAGCTTGTCGTTGCCGGCCAGCTTGATGTGGCGGTTCTTCTGCACCAGCTCGATGATGCGCAGCGCATCGACCGGCGGGTTCGCCCGGAAGCTGATCACCATCAACTGCGGCGCGGCGTCGATCTTGGTCACGCCGTAAGGCTTGGCGAGTACGCGCAAGCGGTGCACGTCGAACAGGGTCTGGCCTTGCGGTGGCAGCTTGCCGAAGCGGTCGGTGATCTCCTCTAACAGCGCGTCGATGTGTTCCGGCTTCGACGCGGTGGCGAGTTTCTTGTACAGCGACAGGCGCGTGTGCACGTCGCCGCAATACGCGTCGGGCAGCAGCGCCGGCGCGTGCAGGTTGATCTCGGTCGCGGCCGACAACGGGCTCAGCAGGTCGGGCTCGACTCCCGCCTTCAGCGAGCGCACGGCCTCGGCCAGCATCTCGTTGTAGAGCTGGAAACCGACCTCCATCATGTTGCCGCTCTGGTTGTCGCCCAGAACCTCGCCGGCACCGCGGATCTCGAGGTCGTGCATCGCGAGGTAGAAGCCCGAGCCGAGTTCTTCCATGCTCTGGATCGCCTCCAGCCGCATCGAAGCCGCCTTCGTCAACGCTTCCACATCGGGCACCATCAGGTAGGCGTAGGCCTGGTGGTGCGAGCGGCCGACACGGCCGCGCAACTGGTGCAGCTGCGCCAGGCCGAACTTGTCGGCGCGGCTCATCACGATGGTGTTGGCGGTGGGCACATCGATGCCGGTCTCGATGATGGTCGAGCACAGCAGCAGGTTGTAGCGCTGGGCCACGAAGTCGCGCATCACGCTCTCGAGTTCGCGCTCCGGCATCTGGCCGTGGGCGATGGCGATGCGCGCCTCGGGCACCAGCTCGGCGAGCTTGTCGCGCCGCGCCTTGATGGTCTCGACCTCGTTGTGCAAAAAGTAGACCTGGCCGCCGCGCTTCAGCTCGCGCAGCACGGCCTCGCGGATCGTGCCGCTGCTCTCGCTGCGCACGAAGGTCTTGATCGCCAGCCGGCGCTGCGGCGCAGTCGCGATGACGCTGAGGTCGCGCAGGCCTTCGAGCGCCATGCCCAATGTTCGCGGGATCGGCGTGGCGGTGAGCGTGAGCACATCGACCTCGGCGCGCATCGCCTTGATCGCCTCCTTGTGGCGCACGCCGAAGCGGTGTTCCTCGTCGATCACCAGCAGGCCGAGGCGCTTGAACTTCACCTTCTCGCTGATGAGGGCGTGGGTGCCGACGACGATGTCGACCGTGCCGTCGGCCAGCCCCTCGAGCGTGGCCTTCACTTCCTTGGCGGAGCGGAAGCGCGAGATCTCGGCCACCTTCACCGGCCACTTGCCGAAGCGGTCGGCGATGTTCTGATAGTGCTGCTCGGCCAGCAGGGTGGTGGGCGCCAGGATCGCCACCTGCTTGCCGCCGGTGACCGCGATGAAGGCGGCGCGCAGCGCGACTTCGGTCTTGCCGAAGCCGACGTCACCGCAGATCAGCCGGTCCATCGGCTGCGGCGACACCATGTCCTGGATCACGGCGTGGATGGCGGCCTGCTGGTCGGGCGTTTCCTCGAAGCCGAAGCTGGCCGCGAAGGCCTCGTAGTCGTGCGGCGAGAAGCGGAACGCGAAACCTTCGCGCGCGGCGCGGCGGGCGTACAGGTTCAGCAGTTCGGCGGCGGTGTCGCGAACCTGTTCGGCGGCCTTGCGCTTGGCCTTGTCCCATTGGCCCGAGCCGAGCCGGTGCAAGGGCGCTTCGTCGGCGCTGACGCCGGTGTAGCGGGCGATCAGGTGCAGTTGCGCGACCGGCACGTACAGCGTCGCCTTGTCGGCGTACTCGAGGTGCAGGAACTCGCTGGCGCCACCGTCGGCGCCGTTCGACAGGTCGATGCTTTTCAGCCCGACGTAGCGGCCGATGCCATGGTTCGCATGCACCACCGGGTCGCCGACCTTCAGCTCCGACAGGTCTTTGATGAGCGCGTTGACATCGCTGACCTGCTCCTGCTTGCGGCGCCGGCGCGTGGTCGGCGAGGCGGCGAAGAGTTCGGTTTCGGTGATGAACTGGATCGCCGTGGATGCTTCGGGCTCGAACCAGAAGAAGCCTTGCGCGAGCGGCGCGACGGCGATCGCGAAGTGGGCGTCGCCGGCCTGGAATTCTGCGAGGGATGCGACGCTCGGCGGCTCGATCCTGCTGTCGCGCAGCAGCTCCAGCAGGCTCTCGCGCCGGCCTTCGCTTTCGGCGACGATGAGGACGCGGTGCGCGGTGGTGCCGACGTGCACCTGCAGCTTCTTCAGCGGCTCGGGCGCGCCGCGGTCGACGCTGAGGTCGGGCAGGGGGCGGGCCCAGGGGGCAGCGAGCGAGCCCTCACCCCAACCCTCTCCCAGAGGGCGACGGGGCAATACAGTCGCGTCCGCAGCGGCCTCGCGTGTTACTCCCTCTCCCGCCTGCGGGAGAGGGCTGGGGTGAGGGCCGGTGGTCCTCCCCCGCACCGACAACTGCGCATGCCTACCACAAAACGCAAAAAACTCCTCCGCCCGCAGGAACAATTCTTCCGGTGCCAGGATCGGCCGCTCCCGGTCGTGCTGCAGGAACCGATGGCGCTCCCGCGTGTCGACCCAGAACCGCGCCAGTGCCTCGTCCACTTCACCGTGCAAGGCGACCGTGGCCTCGGCCCCCAGGTAGTCGAAGATCGTCGCCGTCGCGTCGAAGAACAAGGGCAGGTAGTACTCGATCCCGGCGGTGGCAATGCCCGCGCCGATGTCCTTGTAGAGCCGCACCTTGGTCGGGTCGCCCTCCATTTTCTCGCGCCAGCGCGAGCGGAACGCGGTGCGCGCGGCTTCGTCCATCGGGAACTCGCGGCCCGGCAGCAAACGCACTTCGGGCACCGGGAACAGGCTGCGCTGGGTGTCGGGGTCGAAGGTGCGGATCGAGTCGACCTCGTCACCGAACAGGTCAACCCGGTACGGCACCAGCGAGCCCATCGGGAACAGGTCGATCAGCCCGCCGCGCACCGCGTACTCGCCCGGCGACACGACCTGGCTCACATGGGTGTAGCCGGCCAGCGTGAGCTGCGCCTTCAGGCCCGCTTCGTCGAGCTTTTCCTTCTGCTTGAAGTTGAAGGTGTAGGCGGCGATGAAGCTCGGCGGCGCCAGCCGCACCAGCGCGGTCGAGGCCGGCAGCAGCACCACATCGACATCGCGCTTGTCTCTTGAATTCAGGATCCGCCAGAGCGTGGCCAGGCGCTCGGAGATCAGGTCCTGGTGCGGCGAGAAGGTGTCGTAGGGCAGCGTCTCCCAATCCGGGAACACGGCGATTCGCAGGGCCGGCGCGAAGAAGGCCAGTTCGTCCTCGAGGCGCTGGGTGTCGGCGGGCTCGGCGGTGACGATGCAGGTCAGCTTGCCCTGGGCACTTTGTGCGAGCGCGAACCGCGCCAGCAACAGGGCATCGGCCGAGCCGAACGGGCGCGGCAGGGTGAAGCGATTTCCGGGCTTGATGTCGGGCAGTTGCATGAATCGTCGGGCTGAAAGCAAGACGCCCCAGGGGCCTTCTCGATGTGGCTTTCCCCGGGGCGGCAAAGAGCATCGATTATAGAATTTGCGCCTCTCATGCCGCTTGCCGCCACGTCCATGTCCCTTGTTGCCGCCGCTGCGATTGACGTCACCGATACCGCCGATGCCGTTGCGGCCTTCGACAGCTCACCGCGCCTGTACGCGCTGGTGCCGTGCGCCGGCAGCGGTGAACGCTCCGGAGCGGCCGGGCCGAAGCAGTACGCGATGGTGGCGGGCCAGAGCCTGGTCGCGCACACGCTCGCCGCGCTGGCGGCCGTGCCACGGCTCGCGGCGACGCTGGTGGTGCTGGACCCGCAGGACACGCAGTTCGAGCGCCACGCGTCGGCATTCACCGGCTGGGCCGCGCGGGTCGGCGGCAGCACGCGCGCGCAGACGGTGGCGAACGGCCTGGCCGAGCTGGCGCAGCGCGGCGCCGGCCCGCTCGACTGGGTGCTGGTGCACGACGCCGCGCGCTGCCTGCTGCGCACCGAGTGGGTCGATGCGTTGATCGATGCCTGCCTTGACGACGCCGTCGGCGGCCTGCTCGCGCTGCCGGTGGCCGACACGCTGAAGGCCGAGGGCGATGCCGATGGCAAGCATGCGGGCCGGGTCCAGGCCACGCTCGACCGGCGCGCAAAGTGGCAGGCCCAGACGCCGCAGATGTTCCGCCTGCGAGCCTTGCGCGATGCCTTGGCGGCGGCCAACAGCAACGTCACCGACGAGGCCGGCGCGATGGAGGCGCAAGGCCACGCGCCGAAGCTGGTGCCCGGCGCACTCGAGAATTTCAAGGTCACCTACCCGGCCGACTTCGACCTCGCCGACCGACTGCTCAGGACACGCCGATGACTTCGCCGATGAATCCGAGGATCAAGCCGCCGTTGTGGCGCATCGGCGAAGGCTGGGACACGCACGCGCTGGTCGCAGGGCGCAAGCTCGTGCTCGGCGGCGTCGAGATCGCGCACACGCACGGCCTGCTCGGCCATTCGGACGCCGACGCGCTTTGCCACGCCATCACCGACGCGCTGTTCGGCGCCACCGCGATGGGTGACATCGGCTTCCATTTCCCCGACACCGACGCGCAGTACAAGGGCGCCGATTCGATCGCACTGCTGGCCGAGGCGGGCCGCCGCGTGCGCGCAGCGGGCTGGGTGATCGGCAACGTCGACGGCACGATCATCGCGCAGGCGCCGAAGATGGCGCCGCACATTCAGGCGATGCGCCAGCGCATTGCGCAGGCGCTGTCGCTGGAGGTCGATCAGGTCAGCGTGAAGGCCAAGACGGCGGAAGGCATGGGGCCGGTTGGGCGCGGTGAATCGATCGAGGCGCGGGCGGTTTGCCTGATTGCGAAGGCCTGAATCGTCGCCGGACTCAGCGCCCGATTCAGGGCGCGATCAAGGCGCCTTCTTCAACCGGATGTGCGCCATCAAGCCGCCATCCACCGCGTTCGCCAGCTCGAACGTGCCGCCCATGCGCTGCACCGCCTTGTCGACGATCGCCAGCCCGAGGCCGGCACCGGTGGCGGCGGTGCGGGCAGCGTCGCCGCGGAAGAACGGCGTGGTGAGCTGCGCCAGCTTCTTCGGGTCGGCACCCTGGCCGAAGTCGCGCACGGTCAGGATCACCCAGGGCCCGGCGCGCGAATAGGTCACGCTGACGCGGGCGATGCCGGTATCGGTCGAGCGGCCGTAGCGGCGCGCGTTCTCGAACAGGTTTTGCAGCACGCGGCCGAGCTCGGTCTCGTCGGCCATGACCTTGGTGTCGATCGCCACGCGCGAGGTGATGCGGATCTGGCTGGTGTCGCGGAACGCCGCCATCTCGCGGTCGACGACGCTGCTCAGGTGCACCGGCACAGTCTGGTTGTCGCCAGGGCGGGCGTAGTCCATGAACTTGTCGATGATGTTGTCGAGCTGCTCGATGTCGAGCGCCATGTTGCGCTTGGCGTCTTCGTCCTGCACGCTCATCTCGGCCTCCAGGCGCAGGCGGGCCAGCGGCGTGCGCAGGTCGTGCGAGATGCCGGCCAGCATGACCGCGCGGTCTTGTTCGACCTTGGCGAGTTCGCGCGCCATGCGGTTGAAGCCCATGTTGACCTGGCGGATCTCGGCCGTCAGCGTGGTCTCGTCGAGGCGCGAGTCGTACTCGCCCTCGCGAATGCGGCTGGCCGCGAACGAAAGTTCCTTCAGCGGCTGGTTGATGAGCCGGGCGATCGCGGCCGAACCGAGCACGGTGGCGAGCAGCGCGATGCTGACCCATAACGTTAGGGCGCTCCACGAGATCGGCGCGGTGCGGGTCGGGTCGGCTTCGAGCCAGTACGGGTCTTTCTCGATCGAGAAGCCGATCCACAGTCCGGGCACGCCATTCACCGAACTGGCCACGATGGTGTCGGCGCCGAGTTGCGAGCGCAGTTCCAGCGCGGTGATTCGCGAGACGCGGTCGGTGTCGAACCGCTCCCATTTGTCGCCGCGTTCGCGCGGTGCGAGCTTGAGCGATTCCTGGCGCGAAACGCCTTTCAACAGCGCGACGCGGTTGATGCCGTCGGTCGACAAAAGTGCCGCCCGCGCCAGCTTCACGAGGCTGGCAATCTGGATCGCCGACTGGATCGCGCGCGGCTCGAACTCGAGCGCACGAAACGTCTGCACCCACGCCACGACGCCGCTGGCCAGCAGCAGTGCAAGCAGGAAGAAGGTGCGCCAGAACAGGCTGAGTGCGACTTGCTTTCGGGCCATCGGCGGGCGGGTTCAGTCACCGCAGGCGCGGCGTTGGGGAAGTGTCGCAGGTGGATGTGGGGGCCTGGAAAAACACAATTCACCACCGCAGAGGCGCAGAGGCGGAGAGGGCGCAGAGCATCGCAGAGAAATCAACTCTTGGAAATTCCTCTGCGTTCCCTCTGCGCTCTCTGCGGTGCGTGAGTTGTCTCTTCGGCATTCCAGCTCAAGGCGCGCCGTCCGGCACGAACACATAGCCCACGCCCCACACGGTCTGGATGTAGCGCGGCTGGGCCGGGTCGGGTTCGATCATCTTGCGCAGGCGCGAGATCTGCACGTCCAGGCTGCGGTCGAAGGGTTCGAACTCGCGGCCGCGCGCCAGCTGCGCGAGCTTGTCGCGGCTCAGGGGCTGACGCGGATGGCGCACCAGCGCCTTCAGCATCGAGAACTCGCCGGTGGTCAGCGCGATCTGCTCGCCTTCCTTGCTCAGGCGGCGCAGCGCGAGGTCGAATTCGAACGGGCCGAAGGTCACGGTCATGGCGTCGAGTGCGGGCGCACCGGGCGCTTCCAGCGTCGGCCGGCGCCGCAGCACCGCGTGAATCCGGGCCAGCAGTTCGCGCGGGTTGAAGGGCTTGGGCAGGTAGTCGTCGGCGCCAACCTCGAGGCCGACGATGCGGTCCACATCCTCGACCTTGGCGGTCAGCATGATGATGGGCGTGAGGTCGTTGGCGGCGCGCAGGCGGCGGCAGATCGACAGACCGTCTTCGCCGGGCAACATCAGGTCAAGCACGATCAGGTGCACGGTCTCGCGCGTCAGCACGCGGTTCAGCGCCTTCGCGTCCTCGGCGAGCAGCACTTCGAAGCCTTCTTGCGTGAGGTATCGGCGCAGCAGATCGCGGATGCGGGCGTCGTCATCGACAACGACGATTCGGTCAGCACGCGGGGTGGCGGCGGTGGACATGAATTCGGCTCCAAAATTTGTAACAGTGGCGATTCTGCGCAGATTTCCAGCCGATTTCGGGCCGGTTCCACGGGCTGTTACAACTCCGACAGTGGCGCGTTTCACCCCGCTTTCGGCCATTGACCGTGTAAGGTGAGCGGCTGCGAGGCGGGCCATCGAGGGGCTCTCAAGAGCCACCCCCGCACGAATTCATTTCAAAGGAATCAACACCATGTCCGACCACCGCCGATGTCTGGCCGTCGCGCTCTGCGCCGCGCTTCTTGGCGGCCCCGCCGCCGTTGCCGTTGCCGCCGAAACGCTGCCGCCGCCGCAAGGCGTCGTGAGCCTGTCGGCAAGCGCCAGCGTCGAGGTCGTGCGCGACCTCCTAACGGTCACGTTGAGCACCACCCGCGAAGGTGCGGATGCCGCTGCCGTACAGTCGCAGCTGAAGCAGGCGCTCGACGCCGCGTTGGCCGAGGCGAAGCGCGCCGCCAAGCCGGGCCAGCTCGAGGTGCAGACCGGCAACTTCTCGATCTCGCCGCGCTACACGAACAAGGGCGCGAGCAATGGCTGGCAGGGCAGCGCCGAGCTGGTCCTGGAGGGGCGCGACATGCAGGCCATCGGTCAACTGACGGGGCGCATCACGACGCTGACGATCGGCCGCGTCGGCTACAACCTGTCGCGCGAACTGCGTGAAAAGTCCGAAGGCGAGGTGTCGGCCCAGGCGATTGCGCGCTACCGCGCCAAGGCGGCCGACTACGCGAAGCAGTTCGGCTATGCCGGCTACGCAATTCGCGAGGTCAACGTGAGTGCCAACGAGCAGATGCCGCCGCGCGGCGTGCCGATGCAGATGAAGGCGATGGCGGTGGGGTCCGAAGAAGCGCTGCCGGTCGAGCCGGGCAAGGGCACGGTGTCGGTAAACGTGAGCGGCACGGTGCAGATGAACCGCTGATGAAGCGCTGAAGGAGGTTAGCGTATCCGGCCAGGCCAGCCGTGGCCGGCGCTGGCTTACGATGGGCTTCGTATCTCTTCCCTGCCCATCGAAACGCGTCATGACTGAACCCCGCCTGAACCATGTGCAATGCCTGGACACGCGCGGCCTGCACCGCATGGCGTACTGGGAATGGGGCGATGCATCGAACCCGCGCGTGCTGGTCTGCGTCCACGGTTTGTCGCGGCAGGGGCGCGACTTCGACACCCTGGCGCGCGCGCTGTGTGCCGACTATCGCGTCGTCTGCCCGGACGTGGTCGGGCGCGGTCAGTCCGACTTTCTGGCCGATCCGGCGGGCTATCAGATCCCCGCTTATGTGGCCGATATGGTGACCCTGCTGGCGCGCCTGGACGCCGCCACGGTCGACTGGGTCGGCACCTCGATGGGCGGGCTGATCGGCCTGGGGCTGGCCAGCCTGCCCGGCTCGCCGGTGCGCCGGCTGGTGCTCAACGATGTCGGGCCGACGATCCGCCCCGAAGCCATCGCGCGCATCGGCAGCTACCTCGGTGTGGCCCAGCACTGGGCCACGCTCGACGAGGCGGCTGACTTTCTCTGGAGCATCTCCGCCAGCTTCGGCCCGCACACGCGCGAGCAGTGGCTGGCGCTGACGCGGCCGATGCTCAAGCCCGAGGGCGCGGGCTTCAAGCTGCACTACGACATGAACATCGCGCTGGCGCTGCGCGCCCTCACGCCCGAACTGGCAGTGTTGGGCGAAGCGATGCTGTGGCGCAGCTTCGACGCCGTCAGCTGCCCGACCTTGCTGCTTCGTGGCGCAGATTCGGACCTGCTGTCGCACGAGACGGCGCTGCTGATGACCGGCCGTGGCCCGAAGGCGCGGCTGGTCGAATTCGCCGACGTCGGGCATGCGCCGACGCTGGTCGCAGCCGATCAGGTCGCTGTCGTCGCGGGCTTTCTGCGCGAGCCGATGCGGCCGTGACGGCTGAGCGCTGGACATGAAGACCGGGCTGCTCGATGCGGGCCAGCGCACCTCGTCGATCGTCGAACTGATTGAGGCCGATCCCGATCAACCGGACGCGGCGCCGGCAGGTGCATCACTGGAAGGGCAAGTGCTGCGCGCACGCGCTTTCTCCGAGCCGCTGCTGGCCGGCAGGCTGCTCGACACCGGCGAGGGCGCCCTCGCCCATGCCGACGCCGTGGCCGCAATTCTGGACGGCATTGGCGCGGCGCCGTCGATGCGCGCGGCGGCCTACTTGGTGTACGCCGGCGACTACCTGAACAAGCCCGAAGAGGTGGTCACGAAGGCCTTCGGCGCGTCGCACGCCAGCCTGGTCGTGAACACCCGCAAGCTGGTGCAGATTCAGCGCGCGGCGCGCGAGGCGCAGGTCGGCCCCGAGCAGCGCGCGCAGCAGACCGAGCGCGTGCGCAAGATGCTGCTCGCGTTCTCGCGCGACCTGCGGGTGGTGCTGCTGCGGCTGGCCTCGCGGCTGCAGACCTTGCGCTACTTCGCGGCCAGCCGGCGCGCCTGCCCGCCGGCGCTGGCGGCCGAGTCATTGCAGGTGTTTGCGCCGCTCGCGAACCGGCTCGGCATCTGGCAGATCAAGTGGGAGCTGGAAGACCTGTCGTTCCGCTTCAGCCAGCCCGAGCCCTACCGAAGCGTGGCCGGCATGCTCGACGAGCGGCGCGTCGAGCGCGAGGCGCGCATCGAGGCGTTTCGCCATCGCCTGGCCAACGATCTGGCCACGCACGGCCTGCGCGCCGAAGTGCAGGGCCGGCCCAAGCACCTGTACAGCATCTGGAAAAAGATGCAGGGCAAGGGGCTCGACTTCGCGCAGGTGCTCGACCTGCGCGCGGTGCGCGTGATCGTTGTCGACGTGGCCGCCTGCTACAAGGTGCTGGGCCGCGTTCACGAAATGTTCCGCGCGGTGGCGGGCGAGTTCGACGACTACATCGAGCGCCCGAAGCCGAATGGCTATCAATCGCTGCACACCGTGGTGCTGGACGATGACGGGCGGGCGGTGGAAGTGCAGATCCGCACCGGCGCGATGCACGAACACGCCGAGCATGGCGTGGCCGCGCACTGGGCCTACAAGGATGCCGGCACCAAGGGCTATGCGGGCGCCGCCGCCGACGCCGCGCAGAGCGCCCGCGTGGCCGAGGCGCGCAAGGCCGTGCTGCGCCAGTTGCTGGCCTGGGAGCGCGACTTTGCGGGTCAAGACGAGGGCGTTGCGGCGCCAAATACAGCGACTGCGAAGGGGCGGGGGCCTGACGACGCGCCCGCGGCCGAGGCCCGCCTCTACGTCTTCACGCCGGCCGCCACGATCGTCGAGCTGACGGCCGGCGCCACGCCGATCGACTTCGCCTACAGCGTGCACACCGACCTGGGCCACCGCTGCCGTGGCGCGAAGGTCGATGGTGCGATGGTGCCGCTGAACACCGTGCTGCAAAGCGGCCAGACGGTCGAGATCACCACCACCAAGGAAGGCGGCCCGTCGCTTGACTGGCTGAACGCCGAACTCGGCTACCTGAAGAGCCCGCGCGCCCGCGCCAAGGTGCGCGCCTGGTTCAACGGCCTGGCGCAGAGCCAGACTGTGGCGCGCGGTCGCGAGGCGGTCGAGAAACTCTTGCAGCGCGAAGGCAAGACCGCCCTCAAGCACGGCGACCTGGCCGCGCGCCTGGGCTTTCGCAACGCCGATGCGCTGTTCGAAGTGGTCGGCAAGGATGAGCTGTCGCTGCGCACCATCGAGACCCTGCTGCGCCCTGCCGAGGTGCTGCCGTCGCCCGACGAAGTGATCGCGCTGCGCCGCACCAACGTCGATGCGCCGGCGCCGAAGGGCGGCGTGCTGGTGGTCGGTGTCGAGTCGCTGATGACGAGCCTGGCGCGCTGCTGCCGGCCGGCCCCGCCAGACCCGATCGGCGGCTACGTCACGCGCGGCAAGGGCGTGGCGGTGCACCGCGTGGCCTGCGCCAATTTCAAGGAGATGGCAGCGCGTGCGCCCGAACGCGTGATCGCCGTGGCCTGGGGCGCGGTGCGCAGCGACAAGGCCGCGCTGTACCCTGTGGATGTGCGCGTCGAGGCGGCCGACCGGCAAGGCTTGCTGCGCGACATCTCCGAGCTGTTCGCGAAGGAGAAGATGAACGTCACTGGCGTGCAGACCCGCTCGGTGAAGGATTCGGGCGGCGGCACCGCGTGGATGACCTTCACGATCGAAGTCGCCGACGCGGCCCGGCTCGGTCATGTGCTCGGGCTGGTCGGGAACGTGGCGGGCGTGCGCACGGTGCGTCGAAAATGAGATGTGCCGCATCGGCCAGCCCCAATGCCGCTGATATACTTGAAGGCTTAGCAGGCGCGTAGCTCAGCTGGTTAGAGCACCACCTTGACATGGTGGGGGTCGATGGTTCGAGTCCATTCGCGCCTACCAAATTGGGTAGGAAAAACAAGCACTTGGCGGTCACGCTCGGTGCTTTTTTTTGGCGATACCAAAAAAAAGGTACCAAAAAACAGTGGATTGACAATATCTACAGCTGGCATGTCACTAAGGGTCCGCGCAGGGCGCCGTGCGGCCAAGTCCTGAAAACTTGGGGCAACGCAGCACTGCTTGTGAGTGTTGCCAGAGTTGTGACATCTAGTTACCCCATACATTCATAGCCTTGGCGCTGCCGTCTTCAAAGTAGGGTCATGCGGCTCGTCAGAGTTGATTCTTCGGTACGCAGGCCTCCTGTTAGCCTCGGCGGAAAACCACGCTCGAACTGTTCGAACCATCGCAGGGGTGTGGCTAATGGCCGATGTTTTTCGGCTTTGAATCCGGACAGCGGCCGCTACTGGGAGTCCCGCGCACGACTGCGATTGCCTGGCGTTCAGATTTCCGGCGCCACCTCTCACGGAACAAGTCGGCGCAGCCCGACGTGCGCACTCCCGCGTCGCCTCTGTGCCGCTCGACGATTCGACCGAAGGTCTTCCACGGCACGAACTCCATCACCTGTGCGAACAGCGTCTTGCCTACGTTCATGCATCACCCCGGGTCGTTCAAACCCGCGAGCATCGCAAACCGGCAAATCAAAATTCAAATCGTGGACACCCATGAAACCCTCGCAACCCACGTCAGTATTGGCTTTGCGGCTCGCTGACTCCCAATGAGCCGGACACTACTGATCGAAGACATTGGCGCGGTCTAGAGCCTCCTCGGGCCGCAGCAGGTCGAATAGCAACGTACCCAGTCGATGTTCGTTCAAGGCGTGCGCGACCTGAAGATTGCGCGGGCTGCGCCGGCCGCTGCCGCTGCCATGCGCGAACACGATGAGTGCCTGCGCGCGGGGCGGCAGCACCAACTCGCCCTCCAGGGTCTGTGGGCCGATCAAGACCCGTTTCGGGAGATACAGCAGCTCTTCCATCGTCGCTCCCTGCATGCCGGGTCGACCTCGAATGCCGTGCATGAGCGTCGCTTACGCACGGCATTCGTTCGACGGAGTTTGCGAATTCGCAAGGATCCCGCGAGTACAAGCAATCCTTGGCCTCGAGCGTTTGCGCGCACCACCGACCAACCGGGCGAACCCAACTCTAGCCACTGACCCGCTACGATCCCGTTCGAGACTGCCTCGCGCCGTATTTCCGGAGTGGCGCGTGCGGCTCCCTGCTGCCCGTAATCGAGGTGCAGTGCCGCAGCGACGACACCTTGCGGCTGGGTCGGCCCCGAGGCGCAGGCGATGTGCATGCTGCCGCTGGTCTTGAGCACGGAGCTTGTAGACGGTGCCGGCCGATTCGACTTCCAGCTCGTGCAACAGGAAAGTGGTGCCGCCGCCACCGTATGAACCTATTTTCCTCAGTTGCCCGATTGCAATCTGGCGCAAACGTAGACTTGGCGCGGGTTTGAGATCGACACGAGGGGGCACCCGATGGGTGAGCGCAAGTTGGCACCGGTCAAAGCGGTGAAGGCGGTGGCTGCGGC
>JANXZA010000043.1 GCA_025355745.1 Rhizobacter sp.
ACGCTCATGCCCTTGAACAGCGCCAGGTTCTGGAAGGTGCGCGCCACGCCCATCTCGGCCATGTCTCTTGGCGAAGAGCGGCGCGAGCTCATGTGCGCAAAGGTCTTGCCGCGAAACGCGATCGTGCCTTGCTGCGGCGTGTAGACGCCGTTGATGCAGTTCAGCATCGAACTCTTGCCCGCGCCGTTCGGCCCGATGATGGCGCGCAACTCGTGCTCGCGCACATCGAAGCTGATGTCGGTGAGCGCCTTCACGCCGCCGAAGCGCAGGCTGATGTTCTTCACTTCGAGGATCACCTCGCCGATCTTGCGCGCTGCCATCACGCGGCCCTTTGCATGGCGGGAAACGTCTTCGCGTCGAGCAGCTTCAAGGTTGCCGAGACCGAGCCACTTCGCCCGTCCTCGAACTTCACCGGCGTCTCGATGTACTGCTCGGTCTTGCCGCCGTACAGCGCGTCGACCAGCACCTGGTAGCGCTCGCCGATGAAGCCGCGCCTGACCTTGCGGGTGCGCGTCAGCTCGCCGTCGTCGGCGTCGAGTTCCTTGTGCAGCACCAGGAAGCGGCTGATCTGGCTGCCGGCCAGCATCGCATCGCCGGCCAGGTCGGCATTGACCTTCTCGACGCAGTCGCGCAGCAGCTCGAACACCTCGGGCTTGCTCGCCAGATCGGCGTAGCCGCCATACGGCAGGTTGCGCTTCTCGGCCCAGTTGCCGACCGCTTCCATGTCGATGTTGATGAAGGCGCAGACCTTCTCGCGCCGGTCGCCGAATGCCACCGCCTCCTTGATGTACGGGAAGAACTTGAGCTTGTTCTCGACATACTTGGGCGCGAACATCGCGCCGTCGAAGGCGCCGCCCATCAGCCGGCCGACATCTTTCGCGCGGTCGATGATCTTCAGGTGGCCCGCCGCGTCGATGAAGCCGGCGTCTCCCGTGTGGTACCAGCCGTCGGCCGTCAGCACCTCGGCGGTGGCGGCGGGGTTCTTGTAGTACTCCTTCAAGAGGCCGGGCGACTTGACCAGCACCTCGCCGTTCTCCGCCATGCGCAACTGCACGCCGGCGATCGGCACGCCCACCGTGTCGGCACGCGCTTCATGATCGGGTTGCAGGCACACGAAGACGGCGGTCTCGGTCGAGCCGTAGAGCTGCTTCAGGTTGATGCCGATCGAGCGGTAGAAGGTGAACAGATCGGGGCCGATCGCCTCGCCCGCCGTGTAGGCCACGCGCACGCGACTCAAGCCCAGCGTGTTGCGCAGCGGGCCGTAGATGAAGAGCTTGCCGAGGGCATAGCGCAGCTTGTCGATCAGTGCCACCGGCGTGCCGTCCATCAGCGCCGGGCCGACGCGCCGCGCCAGCGCCATGAAGTGATGGAACAGCCATCTCTTCAGTGCACCCGCGTCTTCCATGCGGATCATCACCGTCGTCAGCAGGCCCTCGAAGACGCGCGGAGGCGCGAAGTAATACGTCGGCCCGATCTCGTTCAGATCGATCGCCACCGTGCTCGCCGATTCGGGGCAGTTGACCACGTAACCGCACACCAGCCACTGCGCATACGAAAAGATGTTCTGGCCGATCCAGGCCGGCGGCAGGTAGGCCAGCACTTCATCGGCGGCCGTGAGCTTGTCGAAGTTGGCACCGGCCTGCGCGCGGTCGATCAGCGTGTGGTGGGTATGGACCACGCCCTTCGGGTTGCCGGTGGTGCCGGAGGTGAAGAACATCGCGGCCACGTCATCCGGCTGCAGCCTGGCCACGGCGTCGTCGAAGAACGTTGGGTGCTGCGCGTTGAAGGCGCGGCCGGCTTCGATCAGCGCGTCGAGCGGCGCCAGCCCCGGCGCGCTGTAGTTGCGCAGGCCACGGGCTTCGTCGTACCAAAGGTGCGTGAGCGCCGGGGATTCGGCCGGCAACAGCGTGCGCAGCTCAATGAATTTGTCGACCTGCTCCTGGTCTTCGACGATCGCGAACGCGACCTCGGCATTCGTGATCGGGAACACCATCTCGGCCGCCGCCGCGTCTTGATACAGCGGCACCGGCACCGCGCCGAGTGACTGCGCAGCCAGCATCGCCGCGTACAACCTGGGCCGGTTCTCGCCAACGATGACGATGTGCGCGCCGCGCTGCAAGCCCGCCTGCGCCAGGCCACAGGCCAACTCGCGCACCAACGTGGCCAGCGCGCCCCAGGCGAGCGTCTGCCAGATGCCGAACTCCTTCTCGCGCAAGGCCGGCGCACCCGGCCGCTGCGCGGCGTGGTCCAGCATCAGGCGGGGGAAGGTGGTGGGCACGGGGCAAGTCTCCGAGGGGATCGCAATCGTCGCGCAGCACATTCCGCGCAGCCGTTTGACGGCGAATGTAAGAACAAGTTTGACGCCATGTTGTCGTTCTGACGACAATCCTAGGGACACTACCAAGCGGTGTTTCCCTTGCCTCCCTTGCCTCCCTCACCGAATCATTCGCCGAATCGCGCCCCTGCCATGGTCGTGCCGCACCTGCTGCGGCGGGCGCGGCATCCGACTGAAGTCGAGCTGATGGACATCCCGTGGCTCATCGGGCTCGACCCGCAGGAGCGCGCAGTGGCCGTCGCCGATCTGAAGGTCGTGAACGTTGCCACCGGCGAGTTGCTGTGCCGCGTCGGCCGGCCGGCGACCTTCTGGTTCGGCGTCGTCGACGGCCTGCTGAAGATGAGCAACGACAGCGCGCTGGGCATGCCGATCACCTTCACCGGCGTGCCGCCGGGCGGCTGGTTCGGCGAGGGCACGGTGCTCAAGCGCGAGGTCTACCGCTACAACATCCAGGCGCTGCGCAAAAGCGTGGTGGCGGGGGTCGGCGTGGCGACGTTCCACTGGCTCATCGACCGCAGCATCCCGTTCAACCGCTTCATCACGCAGCAGCTCAACGAGCGCCTCGGCCAGTTCATCGCGGCGCGCGAGATCGACCGCCTGGGCGACCCAGACGCCCGCGTCGCCCACGGCCTGGCGGCGTTGTTCCACCCGGTGCTCTACCCCGGAGTCGGCTCGCTGCTGCGCATCACGCAGCAGGAACTTGGCTATCTGATCGGCCTGTCGCGGCAACGTGTCAACGAAGCCTTGCATGCGCTTCAGGCGCAGGCGCTGATCCGGATCGAATACGGCGGCGTGCGCGTTCTCGACCTCGACGGCCTGCGCCGCCACCTGCCGCGCTGAACGCGGTGCCACGTCGCTGCCACGTCGCTGCCATCTCGCTGCCATCTCGCTGCTGTAGCGGCGCAACGATTCGTTACGATGCGGCCGTGCCCGCGCGACCGCCGGCGCTTTGAGGGGAGTGCGACGATGAACCCAGTCTCGGTACCGCGTCGGCGGCGTGTTCCGCGTGTGTGGGCGTTAGGCGGCGTCTGCCTGAGCATGCTGCTCGGCGCGGCAACGCTGGTTCACGCCCAGGCCGACGCTGACGACGCCAGCAGCACCCGCATCGAAGAGCCCGATGCGAGCGGTGCCAAGCTCACGCCCGACGAAGCCACGCGCGTGCTCGCGCAGGCGCTGCCCGACGCGCCCGATGCCCGCTACGCCGCCTTGCAGCGCCAGTACCGCGCCGCGCTGTTGCTCGAAGACCGGGCGCGTCAGATCGGCCTGGCGCGCCAGCTGGCCGATACCGGCCGCAGCCGGGCCGGGGGCGAAGTCTGGATCGCCACCTACCTCAACGCCGAGTTCACCTGGGGCAGCCAAGGCAAGGCGCTCGAGGCCTGCGAGCCCTTCCTGGCCGACAAGGGTTTATCGCTTGGCGCGCGCGCCGTGATCGCCCTGCGCCAGACCTATTTCGCCGCCGCCGGCCACGACCGCGCCATCCTCGCCCGGCTCTGGTCGCGCGCCGACGACCTTGCCAGCCAGGCGCTTGCGCAGGGCGGGCCGGTGCCGGTCGGGCTGGCCCTCGACCGGCTCCAGGTGCGTTCCGAGATCGAGCGCTTCGAAGGCAATCAAGCCGCCGCCGTGGCCACGCTGCGCGAGGCGGTCGGCGTGGGGCGGCGCAACCACCAGGCGGCGCGCTCGCGCAGTAGCGACGCGCGCGATCCGGACGTGCTCGACGCCTACGGCCGACTCGACGGCTCGCTCGGCATGCTGGTCTATGCGCTGGTGCGGCAGGGCCGCCCGCAAGAGGCCATCAACGTGGCGCAGGCCAACATCGCCTTGTGGCGCGCCGGGCAGATCAGCGACGGCCTCGGCGCACGCTGGAACTACCGCCTGGCCACCAGCCTGGTCTCGACCCAGCAGTACGAAGCCGGCCTGGCGGCGGCGCGTCTGTCCGACGAGATGCTGCAACGCAGTGGCGCCAGCGCCGCCAGCCAGGTGCGCTGGCTCGCGCGCGACGAGGTGGTGCGCGCGCTGATCGGCCTGCGGCGCTGGAAAGAGGCCGACGAGTCGTACCGCGAATTCCTCGCCGCCATGCCGCCCGATGTGCTGGCCCGCACCCGCGCCTCCGACTGGCGATTGCTCGCGCTGCTGGCGGCGCAGAACGGCCGCCTCGACGAGGCGCTCGAGACCGTCGAGCGCATCCATCGCTACCGCCTGCGCCTGTACGGCGCGAACCACCCGCTGACGCAGGAAGCGGCCGGTGTGCGGGGGGTCGTGCGGCTGCTGCGCGGTGACGTGCGCGGTGCCATGTCCGACTACGAAGCGCTGTTCGCCGCCACGCTCGACAGCCCCGGTGGCTGGCAAGACCTCGACCTGCGCGGCGTGCGCGGCTACGTGTTGGGCATCGCCTTCGACGAGTTCATGCGCCATGTCTCCGAGCGTGCCATCAAGGGCGAGGCCATCGACCCGGCGTTGACCGACCGCGCCTTGCAGATCGCCGACCGCAGCAGCCTGGGCGCGACCCAGCGCGCCATCACCGACAGCACCGCCCGTGTGCTCGCCGCCACGCCGGCGTTGAGCGCGCTGCTCGAACAGGAGCAGACGCAGCGCCAGGCCGTGGCCGCTCTGTTCGCCGCGCTCACCGGCACGCTCGGCCAGGACGACCGGTTGCGGCGCGAGGCCCAGACCGAGGCGTTCAAGGCCGCGCCCGAACCCGATCGCAAGGCGCACGCGGCGCGCCAGCAGGCAGTGCGGGATCAGATCAAGGTGCAGCAGACCGAGGTCGCAGCAGCGCGCGCCGTGCTGGCCACGCAGCGCGAGGCCATCGCCAAACAGTTCCCCGCCTACGCCGACCTGGTCACGCCGAGCACGCCGAAGCCCGACCAACTGCGACGCCTGCTGGTGCCCGGCGAGGCGCTGCTGGTGATCCACCCGGGTGCCACCGCCACGCTGGTCTGGCTGGTCGGTGCCGACGGCCGCAACGGCTTCGGCGCCTCGAAGCTGACGCGCGACGAGATCGCCCGCCGCGTGGTCGGGTTGCGCACGATGCTCGACCTCGGCAGCGCGCCGCCCGGCCGCGAGCCGGCCTTGCAGACCGCGCCGCTGCACGCGCTGTACCGCGAACTGCTCGGGCCACTTGAAGCCTCGCTGCGCGAGGTGCGCTCGTTGATCGTTGCCACCAACGGGCCGCTCGCCAGTCTGCCGTTCGCGGCCCTCGTCACCAAACCCACCGAAGGCAATGCGGCGCCGGCGTGGCTGGTGCGGCAGATGGCCGTCACGCAACTACCGTCGTCGTCGGCCCTGCAGGCGCTGCGCCGCGTCGCGCAACCGGCGCCGGCCGCGAAGGCCTTGATGGGCTTCGGCGACCCGGTTTTCAACCTGGCTGCGGCCGGGCCCCGATCGGCGTCCGCTGCGCCCGCTGCGCCCGGCTCCGCGCGCCCGGTGCGCGCGGCCGTCGCGCCTGCAGCAACGCGCTACGACGCCGAACGCGGCTTCCGTTATGGCGATGTTTCGCCGCTGCCCGAGACCCGCACCGAGCTGCTCGCGGTGGCCGCCGCGCTCGGCGCCGATGCGAACACCGACCTCGTCTTCGGCGCGCAGGCCACGCGCCGCGCCGTGCTCGATGCGAACCTGCTCGACCGCCGCGTCGTCGCCTTTGCCACCCACGGCCTGATGCCCGGCGAGCTGCCCGGCGTGTCGAAGCCGGCGCTGGCGATGGCCGCGAA
Organism: Rhizobacter sp.; assembly: GCA_025355745.1. GTDB lineage: Bacteria > Pseudomonadota > Gammaproteobacteria > Burkholderiales > Burkholderiaceae_C > LMDS01. The sequence goes on from JANXZA010000043.1 coordinate 6,043, forward strand.
TGCCGACGAGCGCGAGTCGCCGTTGCTCGAACTCGACGACGTGCTCGGCCTGCGCCTGAACGCGCAGTGGGTGCTGCTGTCGGCCTGCAACACGGCGGCCGGCGAACAGGGCGGCGCGGCCATGTCGGGCCTGGTGCGCGGCTTCTTCTTTGCCGGTGCGCGCTCGGTGCTGGCCACGCACTGGGCGGTCGATTCGGAATCGGCCGCCGCGCTCAGCACCGCCACCTTCAAGGCCCAGGCGCTGCAGGCCAAGGGCAGCGGCGCCGCGTCGCGCAGCGAGAGCCTGCGCCAGGCGCAACTCGAGATGATCGACGGCCAGCTCGGCGCCGGCCGCTGGAGCCACCCGTTTTACTGGGCGCCGTACGCACTCTTCGGCGACCCGCTGCGGTGATTCGCACGCGTTCCTCCTGTCGGCCCGGGCCATCGCATGCAAGAGCCAACTCACGCACCGCAGAGGCGCAGAGGGCGCAGAGAAAACGCAGAGGAAATCAATCTTGTCTTCTCTGCGTAACTCTGCGTTCTCTGCGCCTCTGTGGTGGTGAATTAAGCGTTTGAAGTTCGCTCTAACGGCACCCCATCAACGAAAACGCGCCAGCCGTGCCCCTCTCACCGAGCCTTCGGATAAGATGCCCGGAACGCCGGCATTCCGGCACCCCGGAAAGTGCACAATGAACCTCATCAAGCTCGGCAAGAAGGGCCAGGTCAGCATTCCGCAGGGCGTGCTGCGCCAGCTCGGCATCGCGCCCGACACGCCGCTGCTGGTCGAAACCACCGACGACGGCGCCATCGTGCTGCGCCAGGTCAGCGTGCACCCGATCGAGATCTACAGCGACGAGCGGCTCGCCGAGTTCGCGCGTGAAGACACGATGACGCCGGCGCAGGCCGCTCGTGTCAAGCCTCTGCTGGATCGCTTCAACGCCATGCTGCTGGCGCGAAGTGCCGGAAAGGGTTTGCGGGTGGCTGAGCCAGCCGCTGCCTCTAAAGCGCTGCCGGCGCTGCCCAAGCGCCGTTCCGTGGCCAAGCATTCCAAACCAGTCAAGCCCCCCGCCAAGGCTTCGCGTTGAAGCTGTTTCTAGACGCGAACGTCCTGTTCAGCGCCGCCTACTCGCCCGTCGGCAATGCCCGGTCGCTGATGGCGGCAGCGGTTGAACGAAGGCTCATGATGCTCGTCACCGACCATGTGCTGGGCGAAGCCGGCCGGAACCTGGCCCGCAAGGCAGCGCACGCGCTGGTGTCGCTGGAGGCCCTCGAGGGTTGGGTTCATGTGGTGCCTGCCGCCTCCATCGCGACCGAGGAGGCCGTCCGCGCTCTCGGGATCGTGCTGAAAGACTCACCGGTGCTGGCCGCTGCGATCGACTGCCAGGCCGATGTGGTCGTGACCGGCGACGCGCGCCACTTCGGCCACCTGTATGGCCAGTCGGTCCACGGTGTTCGCGTGCTGGCTCTGCGCGCCGCCTACGAAAAAGTGGCTGCGAGAACCCGTCACCCATGACCCACCCCGACCTCATCACCCACTTCATCGCCAAATGGGGCCCTGGCGGGGCCGCCTTCGCGCTCAACGAAGAGCAGGGCGCGCAACAGCATTTCATCGAGCTGTGCGACGTGCTCGGCGTGCCGGCGCCGGCCGGTGGCGACGACTATGTATTCGAGAAAGGAATGCTTGTCTTGGGCCAGCGCCGCGGCTACGCCGACGTCTTCAAGCGCGGCCACTTCGCGTGGGAAAACAAGGCTCCCGGCAAGCCGCTCGAAGGTGCGCTGAAGCAGTTGATGAACTACGCGCAGGCGCTCGACAACCCGCCGCTGCTGGTCGTCAGCGACCGCCTGCGGATCGAAGTCCACACGCGCTTCACCGGCACGCCGAGCGAGTGCCATGTCGTCACGCTCGACCAGCTCGGCGACCCGGCGAAACGCGAGCTGCTGCGGCGCTGTTTCACCAACCCCGAGAGCTTCAAGCCGGCGCGCACGAACCGCCAGATCACCGAGGAGGCGGCGAACGCCTTCGCCACCACCGCCGCGCGGCTGCGCGCCGCCGGCATCGCGCCCGAGGTCACCTCGCACCTGCTCACCCAGTGCCTGTTCTGCTTTTTTGCCGAGCTGGCTCTTACTTAAAGACAGCGGCCTGCTGCCCGGCCGCATCTTCGAGCGCCTGGTGGCCAACCCGCACGCCGAGCCCGAGGCCTTGCGGCGCGGCCTGCATGGCCTGTTCAGCACCATGCGCGACGGTGGCCTGTTCGGTGCCGACAGCATCGCCTGGTTCAACGGCGGCCTGTTCGCGAAGGTGGACGTGCCGCCGCTCGATGCGATGGACGTGGCCGCGCTGCGCAACGCCGCCGCGCTCGACTGGAGCGCCATCGACGCGAGCATCTTCGGCACCTTGTTCGAGCGCGGCCTCGACCCGAAGAAGCGCAGCCAGCTGGGCGCGCACTTCACCGATGCCGTGACCATCATGCGCGTCGTCGAGCCAGTCGTGGTGCGGCCGTTGCTGGCCGAATGGGCACGCGTGAAAGCGGTCATTGCGGTGCACATCGGCAAGCACAAGCGCAGTGGCGACGCCGAGTACCGCAAGGCCAACGATGCCTTCATCGGCTTCCTCGAAATGCTGCGCGGCTTTCGGGTGCTCGACCCGGCCTGCGGCAGCGGCAACTTCCTGTACCTGGCGCTGAAGAGCCTGAAGGACATCGAGCATCAGGCGAACATCGAAGCCGAGGCATTGGGCCTGCAGCGCCAGGTCGATTCGTACACCGGGCCGGCGAATGTGCTGGGCATCGAGATCAACGAATACGCCGCCGAACTGGCGCGCGTCACGGTCTGGATCGGCGAGCTGCAATGGCGCTTGCAGCATGGCTACCCGTTCAAGCTGAACCCGGTGCTCGACCCGCTGGATCAGATCGAGTGTCGGGATGCGTTGCTGAACTCAGATGGCAGCGAGGCGGTGTGGCCGAGGGTGAGTGTGGTGATCGGGAACCC
>JANXZA010000067.1 GCA_025355745.1 Rhizobacter sp.
CCGGCCTGGGCGGCGCGTTCGAAGCGATCGAGGAATGGGGCCTCGGTGAAGAGCATCGTGAGGTTGGCGGCGAAGCGGGGCATGGGATTTGTCCTTGGTTGATTTTTGGAAGTGGGTGGGTGTTCAGCGACGGCTTCGCCAGCCCTCACCCCAGCCCTCTCCCAGAGGGAGAGGGAGTAATGCATGGCTCCCTCTCCCGCCTGCGGGAGAGGGTTGGGGTGAGGGCGCGGCCGTGGCGAGCGCGCATCGCCTGACGTACGCGCATTTCACAACCCAGACTACTCCAGCAACCCCGCCATCTCCAACCCTTCCCGCCCTTCCGGGTGCCGGCAGTCCACATCCTCGAACTCGTTGACCTTGTCGATCTCGGTGCCCATCGCGATGTTCGTGACCTTCTCCAGGATCACCTCCACCACCACCGGCACGCTGTACTTGCGAGCCATCGCCTGCGCCTCGATCAGCGCGGCCTCGATCTTCGACGGATCGGTGACGCGCAGCGACTTGCAGCCCAGCCCCTGCACCACCGCCTGGTGGTCGACGCCGTAGCTCTTCAACATCGCGTCGTCGACGTTCTGATTCTCGAACGCAAGCTGCACGCAGAAATCCATCTCGAAGCCGCGCTGGCTCTGGCGGATCAGCCCGAGGTAGCTGTTGTTCACCAGCACCTGCACATAAGGCAGGCGGAACTGCGCGCCCACCGCCAACTCTTCGATCATGAACTGGAAGTCGTAGTCGCCCGACAGGCCGACCACGGTGCGCGTCGGGTCGGACGCAACCACGCCGAGCGCGGCCGGGATCGTCCAGCCCAGCGGCCCGGCCTGGCCGCAGTTGATCCACTGGCGCGGACCATACACATGCAGGAACTGCGCGCCGGCGATCTGCGAGAGGCCGATGGTGGTGACGTAGATCGTGTCGCGCGGGAAGACCTTGTTCATCTCCTCGTAGACGCGCAGCGGCTTGATCGGCGTCTCGGTGAAATGGGTCTTGCGGTGCATCAGGATCTTGCGCTCGGCACAGCGCCCGGCCCACTCACTGAAGTCTTTCAACTGCTTGCCGGTATCACTGGCGGCCTTGCGCTCGCGCGCCACTTGAACGAAGAGTTCCAGCGCCGCCTTCGCATCGCTGACGATGCCCAGTTCCGGGTTGAACACACGCCCGATCTGGGTCGGCTCAATGTCCACGTGCACGAAGGTGCGGCCCTTGCAATACACCTCGGGCGAGCCGGTGTGGCGGTTCGCCCAGCGGTTCCCGATGCCGATCACGAAGTCGGCGGCCAGCATCGTTGCGTTGCCGTAGCGGTGGCTGGTCTGCAGGCCGACCATGCCGGCCATCAGCGGGTGGTCGTCGGGGATCGTGCCCCAGCCCATCAAGGTGGGGATCACCGGCACGCCGGTGAGTTCGGCGAACTCGACCAGCAGCGCCGACGCATCGGCGTTGATGATGCCGCCGCCCGCCACGATCAGCGGCTTGCTTGAGGCGGCCAGCATGTCGAGGGCGCGCTCGATCTGCTTGCGCGTGGCGGCCGGCTTGTAGACCGGCAGCGGCTCGTAGGTGTCGATGTCGAATTCGATCTCGCCCATCTGCACGTCGAACGGCAGGTCGATCAGCACCGGGCCGGGGCGGCCCGAGCGCATCAGGTGGAACGCCTGCTGGAAGGCACGCGGAACGAGCGCCGGCTCGCGCACCGTGACGCTCCACTTCGTCACCGGCTTGCTGATCGATTCGATGTCGACCGCCTGGAAGTCTTCCTTGTACAGCCGTGCGCGCGGCGCCTGGCCGGTGATGCACAGGATCGGGATGCTGTCGGCGATGGCCGAGTACAGGCCGGTGATCATGTCGGTGCCGGCCGGCCCCGAGGTGCCGATGCACACGCCGATGTTGCCGGCCCGCGCCCGGGTGTAGCCCTCGGCCATGTGCGATGCGCCCTCGACGTGGCGCGCCAGGATGTGGGCGATCGACTGGCGCTCGCGCAAGGCTGAGTAGAACGGGTTGATGGCCGCGCCCGGCACGCCGAAGGCCTGCGAGATGCCTTCTTTTTCCAACACCAGCACGGCGGCCATCGCGGCCTTCATCTTTGCCATCGGAGTCTCCAGTCGTTTGATGGCTTGCATCATCGACCGATGCCGCGCGGCATGCAATGCAGGTTGACGATAAGTGCTATTCCGGGGCGGAATGGCGGTGCGCGCAGGGCATCATCCGCGCATCGCCAGCACGCCCGCAAGCCACACCGCAGGGATCGCACCGCATGGAACGCACCGCATGGACCGCATAACCGGCGTACAGCTCTTCGTGCGCATCGTCGAGACCGGCAGCTTCTCGAAGGCCTCTGCCGACCTGGGCGTGACGCAGCCGACCGCCACCAAGCACGTCGCCGCCGTCGAGGCGCGCCTGGGCGCGCGGCTGCTGAACCGCAACACGCGCGGCGTCAGCGCGACCGAGATCGGCACGCTTTACTACGAGAAGTGCAAGACGATCCAGCGCGAACTCGAAGAGGCCGACAACCTGGCCTCGCTGCTGGCGTCGAAGGTCGGCGGGCAGTTGCGCGTCAGCACCTCGGTGAGCTTCGGCCGCCGCGTGCTGACGCCGCTGGTGCTGGCCTTCATGCGCGACCACCCCGACATCACCATCGACCTGAGCTTCGACGACCGCTATGTGAACCTGATCGAGCAAGGCGTGGACGTGGCGGTGCGCATGGGGAGGCTGGCCGACTCGTCGCTCGGCGCGCGCTACCTGGGGCTGAACCCGTGGGTGCTGGTGGCGTCCCCCGCCTATCTGGAAGCGCACGCCGCACCTGGCGTGCCCGCCGACGTGGCGCGGCACCGCTGCCTGGTCTACAGCAGCGTGCAGGGCGACGACCGCTGGCAGTTCGGTGGCGCGGCCGCTGACGAAAGCGCGGTGCCTGAGTCGGTGCGCGTGCAGGGCCCGCTGCGCTCGAACAACCTGTCGGCCCTGCTCGACGCCGCCCGCGCCGGTATGGGCCTGGCGATCCTGCCCTGGTACGTGGCGCACGAGGCGGTGGCGGCCGGCAGCATCGTGCCGCTGCTGGTTGACTACGCGCTGCCGGTGCAGGAGATGCACGCGGTGTTCCCGTCGCCGAAGCTGGTGCCGTCGAAGGTGACGAGCTTCATCGGCTTCCTGCAGGAACAGTTCACGCCGCAGTGGTGGGAGGGGCGGCGGTGAGGGTCTTGCTAGAAAAGTCTCACCGCAGAGTTGAGGAGTTGACGGAGTTCTCGCAGAAGAAAAACAAATTTGAATTTCTTACTCTGCGACAACTCCGTTCACTCCGTTACTCTGCGGTGAGACTTGGATTGGTTTAGCTGGTAGCCACACGCACCAGCGGCGTCAGTGAAGCGCGCAGCCGATCCAGCGGGTCGCGCGCCGCCGCCGTGCCCAGGCCGTCCTCGACGCCGCCGATGTGCAGCACCATCATCTGCGCCGCGCGTTCGGCGTCGCCCGCCGCCAGCGCGGTGACGATGCGGGCGTGGTCGGCGCACGACTGGCGCGCATCGTGGGTCGATTGATAGAGCGAGGCGACCAGGGTGGTGCGCGCGGTCAGGTCGCGCAGCAGGTCGCACAGCACGCGGTGGCCCAGGCACTCGGCCAGGCAGACATGGAAGTCGGCGAGCAGGAAGGTGCGGGTGGCGGCGTCGGCGCCGTCGATGGCGGCCTGCTCTTCCTTCACATGCTGGCGTAGCCGCCGGATCACGGCCTGCAAGGGCTTGCCGGCGTCGCGAACGATGCCCGCCTCGCGCAGCATGCCGGCTTCGACCGCACGGCGCGCCGCGAACGCATCGCGGGCCTGCTCGATCGACGGCTCGACCACGTACCAGCCCTTGCGCGAGCGCACCTCGACGAAGCCGCGCGCCTGCAACTGCATCAGCGCCTCGCGCACCAGCGTGCGGCTGACGCCGAACATGTCGGCCAGCGCCTGCTCGCCCAGGCGCTCGCCGGGCTTGAGCTTCTGGGCCAGGATCGACTCGACGACCTGCTGGGCAATTTCGATCTGGCTGGCCATGGCGGGGCTCGATTGACGCTGCGCTTCA
>JANXZA010000103.1 GCA_025355745.1 Rhizobacter sp.
TTTTGGTGGGCCCTGAGTGACTCGAACACTCGACCTACGGATTAAGAGTCCGCTGCTCTACCAACTGAGCTAAGAGCCCCACATGCCGGAAAACCTGTCTTAAGCTGGCGCTGTTGCCTGGTGGGTTGTGCGGGGCTCGAACCCACGACCAATAGATTAAAAGTCTACTGCTCTACCAACTGAGCTAACAACCCGGCAAGCCTTCGATTGTAGCCGGCACTCAAGGTGGCTCACCCCTGCGCTGCTGAAAATTCTAGCGCAAGGCTCGCCGCTACCATGCCGAACGTGGCGGTCACGACGACGCCCGAGCCGTAGCCGGCGCAGTTCAAGCTGCCGTCCGACGCGCTCCCCTGTACCGGCGCGGCAACGGCCTCGCGCGAGAAGACGCAACGCACGCCGATCGGCCCGCTGCGCGCTGCACCGTGCTGCTTGCGCAGGCGCTGGCGCAGCGAGGCGAGCAACGGGTCGTGCGTGACCAGCGCCAGATCGTCCACCTGCACGGCCTGCGGCTGGCGCTTGCCGCCGGCCGCACCCACCACAACAAGCCCGCTGGCTGTCTGCAACGCCCATGCCGCGATCGCGCACTTGGCGCGCACCTGGTCGCAGGCATCGATCACCGTGTCCACAGCGTGCGGCAACAGCGCTGGCCAGTTCGTTTCGTCGGCAAACTCCTCAACCTCGATGACCTCGCAGCCCGGATGAATGTCGGCGATGCGCTCGCGCAGCGCTTGCACCTTTGACTGTCCGAGCGTCGCCCCCACCGCCTGCACCTGGCGGTTGATGTTGGACTCGGCGACATGATCGAAGTCGATCAGGGTCAGCGCGGCCACACCGCTGCGCGCCAGCGCCTCGGCGGCCCAGGAGCCCACGCCGCCGAGGCCGACAACCGCCACCCGCGCCGCGCGGATGCGGGCATAGGCGACGTCGCCATACAGCCGCCGCAGCCCGCCGAACCGGCGCTCCATATCCGGTGCCTCCAGGGCTGTGAAATCGTCCATCTCAACCCGCGCCAACCCGCGTCACCCGCGTCACCCGCGTCACCCGCTTCAACCCGCGCGCCCGATGCGCCACACCTGCCAGCGCAAGGCCAGCAGCGCGCCTGCAACGATGGCCGCCACCGCCATGAAACTGCCCAGGCTGAGCGTTGCCACGCCCGACAAGCCCTGCCCCACCGTGCAGCCCAGCGCCGCCACGCCGCCCACGCCCATCAGCAGCGCACCGATCAGGTGGTGACCGGTGTCTTGCGCGTCGCGAAAGCCTTCCCAGCGGAAACTGCGCGTTGCGACCGCGTGCGCCGCCGAGCCCGCAATCATGCCGACGACCGACACGATGCCGATCGTCAACACCTTGCTGCGGTCGCTGAAGAACATCAACCAGTCGAGCGTGTAGGCCACCGGCGCGACAAAGCTCAAGGCCTCCATGCGTTGCGCTGACGTGCTGGCCACGAAGGCCTCCTGCAAGGTGTTCGGATCTTCTGAAACATGACCGAACCGGCCCGTCACCCACCACACCGCCGCGACGATGGCACCGATGCCGATGCCAGCCAGCAGGTTGTCGCGCGACCTCCCTTCGGCGCGCATCACGGCCCATGCAATCAAGCCGCCGCCGATTGCGCAGCCGAGCCCGGCCGCGAGCAGCGCTTTCGGCAGACCGGTCGGCGCGGTCAACATTGAAGGCAGGTCTTGCCCCGACGCCAGCGTGAACGCCACCGTGTCGAGCGTGGCCACGCGCGCCACTGCGGTGATGCCTTTCAAGGTGGCAAAGGCGGAAATCCCGAGCACGATCAGCACCACCAGCGCCTTCAGGCTGCCGCCGCCCGCACGCACCAGGTTCTTCGCGCCGCAGCCCGAGGCCAGCACCATGCCGAAGCCGAACATCACGCCACCGACCAGCGCCGACAACCACAGAACGCGCGGAGTGGCATAGATGCTTTTCGAGGCGTCGAGCCAGCCCAGCGCCACCATCGCGTTGAAGCCAATCATCGCTACGCCGATCGCCAGCACCCACATGCGCAGGCGCGCCCAGTCGCCCATCGTGACAATGTCGGCGAGTGCGCCCATGGTGCAGAAGTGCGTGCGCCGCGCGATCGCACCGAACAGCACCGACAGCGCGAACACGGCCCACAACACGTGCCTGGCCAGGGCAGTCAGATCGGCCTCTTGCATGGTCGCTTGCATCGTCACCTGCGTCGTCGATTGCATCGTCGTTTGCACCCTCAGACAGCGTGCTACTTCAGCGACGCCAGCCGCTCGCGCCCGGCCTGCGCGGCCTCCGATTTCGGATACGCGGTGACGAGCTCGCCGATGGTGCGGCGTGCCGCCTTGCTGTCCTTCAGCTCGGCCTGGCAATTGGCGATCGCGAGCAGGGCTTCGGGTGCTTTCGGGTCATCGGGCGAGGCGCTGACCAGCGTGCGGAACGACGCAATCGCTTCCTTGTACTGACGCGCGCCGTACTGCGCATTGCCGAGCCAGAACAGCACCGAGTCGCCGTAGCCGCTGGTCGGGTAGCGCTTGCGGAACGCCGTCAGCGCGGCCGCCGTGGCCGGGAAGTCGCTCTTGCGCAGCAACTCCAGGGCCTCGTCGTACTGGCGCTTCTCGTCGGGCTCGGCGTTGAACTCGCGGCCATCGAGCGTGACCTTCTGCGGCTCGAACTTGCGCATCCGGTCGTCGACGCCGGACTGGATGTCCTTCTGCCGACGCTGCACGTCGGCCAGGTCGCGCGCGAGTTGCTCGCCCTGGCCGCGCAGGCGTGCGTTGTCGGCACGCAGCGGTTCGAGCTGGTTGCTCAGGTCGAGCAGGCTGCGCTTGAGCTGCTCGACCTGCGCCGTCAGCGCCGCCATCTGCTCGGCCTGGCGGGCGCGCTGCTGCTCGTTGCTCTGCTCGATCTTCTGGCGCAGGTCGAGGATCGCGCGGCGCGCCTCGTCGTCGTCGAAGATGCCGGCGTGCGCGGCCGGCGCAACGAACCCGACCAGCGCGACCAGCGCCGCGCCCCTGCACAGCACCGCCAGGGTTCGGCCGGATCGCGTCATCGGTAGTTCAGCTCGGCGCGGCGGTTCTTCGCCCAGGCCGCTTCGTCGCTGCCCGATGCGGCCGGCCGCTCCTTGCCGAAGCTCACCGCCTCGACCTGCGAGTCGGTCGCGCCGAGCAAGGTCATCGAGCGTGCCACCGCCTCGGCGCGCTTCTGCCCAAGCGCGAGGTTGTACTCGCGGCCGCCGCGCTCATCGGTGTGGCCTTCGATCGCGAGGTGCTTCTTGCGGTCGGTGCCCAGCGCCTTGGCGTAGGTCTCGACGGTGCTGCGGTATTCGTCCTTGACGACAAAACTGTCGAAGTCGAAGTAGACGACGCGCTGCGCGTTCGCGAGCGCATTCGCCCCATCCTTGTTCGCCAGATCCACCGGCGTGACGCGGCTCTGGCTCGCGCCGCCCGCGTTCGCGCCGGCGCCCGCACCGGCAGAGGCTGCGGGTGTACCGCTGCGCGTCTCGACCGGCACATCGCTGTCGAGCTTGACGCTCGAACAACCCGCCGCCAGCGCGGCGACGAACAGCGCCGCTGCGGCCGCACGGCTTGAAGAAGTCTGCTTGAATCTCATGATTGAATCCTTGTCATCGGTAGGGCTCGGGTGGACCCGATTGCACGGGCTTGACCTGAACCGGTTGCATGGGCGTGCCGTGGCGCGCGTCTCACCTTCCATCTTCGATTTTCATTGACCTTCAGCGAGCGCTATCGACCATAAGGCCCCCAGGCCGGTGCGCGCACATCGGCCGTGGTCGACACCAGCCGTGCCTTGATCTTGCCATCCAGCGTGGTCGTCATCAACACATCGCGCCCTTGCATTCGTGAGGCGTAGATGATGAGCCGACCGTTCGGCGCGAAGCTCGGGTGTTCGTCGTCGCTGGTGTCGGTGAGTGCCAGCGGGGCGCCACTGCCGCTCAGGTCGAGTGTGTACAGGCGATAGGCCCCGCCCTGGCGCGAAATGTAGGCCAGCGTGCGGCCGTCCGGGCTGATCGACGGGCTGATGTTGTAGGCGCCGGCAAAGGTCACGCGCTCGGCATTGCCGCCCGTGCCGCCGGCAACGCTGGTGCGGTAGATCTGCGGCCCGCCTCCCCGGTCGCTGACGAAGTACAGGCCGCGACCATCCGGCGCGAACACTGGCTCGGTATCGATCGCGTTGCTCTGCGTCAGCCGGCGCACGTTGGCACCCGCGCGATCCATCAGGTAAAGCTGCGAGCCGTTCTCGCGCGACAAGGTCACGGCCAGCGTCTGCCCGTCCGGCGACCAGGCCGGCGCGCTGTTCGAGCCCTTGAAGTTCGCGACGGCGCGGCGCACGCCGGTGGCGGTGTCCTGCGTGTACACGACGGCCTTCTGAGTCTCGAACGACACATACGCGAGTTGCTTGCCGTCTGGCGACCAGGCCGGCGAGATGATGGGCTCGGGGCTGTTCAAGGCCACCTGCCCACCTTCGCCGTCGGCATCGGCAATCCGCAAGGTGAAGCGGTTGCCACCCTTCGTCACGTAGGCGATGCGGGTCGAAAACACGCCCTTCTCGCCGGTCAGTTTTTCGTAGATGAAGTCGGCGATGCGGTGCGCCGCGAGCCGCAGGTCGGCCGCGTCGACGGCCGTGCTCTGGCCGCCGAGCACCACGCCCTTGACCACGTCCCAGAGCTTGAAGCGCACATCGAAGCGGCCGTCGGCCAGGCGCGTGATCGAGCCGGCGACCAGCGCGTCCGTCGCACGCGAGCGCCACTCGGTCATGGTCGGCTGGCTGTTCTCGTCGAGCGCTGCCGACGACGCCGGCACTTCGATGTTGCGGAACACGCCACTGCGCTCCAG
>JANXZA010000184.1 GCA_025355745.1 Rhizobacter sp.
AGACTGGGACAAGAGCGCCAAGGCGGCGACACGCAGAGGAATTGAAGGCGCGGGTGCTGGCGGCGTGCGCCGAGCCGGGCGCGTCGGTGGCTGCGGTGGCGCAGGCGCACGGGCTGAATGCCAACCTCGTGCACAAGTGGCGACGCGGGCGTGGGGCGCCGATGGACAGCGCGGCGCGGCCGGTGTGCAGCGCCGTGGTGCACAGCGCAGAGTTCATCGCACTGACGCTGCCCGCGACCACCGTCGCGGCCACTGCCACCAGCGGCCAGCCGGTCACGGCGCCGGCAGCCGACATCCGCATCGAATGGCGCCGAGGTGCTGCGGCCATCGCCGTGAGCTGGCCCGTCAGCGCTGCTCCAGAGTGCACCCGCTGGCTGCTCCAATGCATGGGCTCGAAGTGATCCGCATCGACGCCCTGTGGCTGGCCACACAGCCCATCGACATGCGCGCCGGTGCGGATGCCCTGCTCGCCCGCGTGGTGCACGTCTTCGGATGCGCGCAGGCCCACCACGGCTACCTCTTCGCAAACGCCCGGGCCAGCCGCATCAAGCTGCTCGTGCACGACGGCTTCGGCGTGTGGTGCGCGGCGCGGCGTTTGAACGCAGGCCGCTTCGTGTGGCCGCGCGGCGTGCTTGAAGGGGCTGCGTCGATGACGTTGACGCAGCCGCAATTCGATGCCCTCGTGCTCGGCCTGCCGTGGCAACGGCTGCAGCAAATGAGCGCCATCACGAGAATGTGACTCGTCGCTTCACACGCATGTGATTGGGGGCATTCACACGCATGTGATGGGTTGATTCACGAGGCTGCAATGACGCCTTGATTGGCACGGTACGGGCAATCCCAATCTGCCCGGATAGCCTCACCAGTGCTCGCTCTTCACAATGCGTGCATGCTCCAAGCGCATGCATTCACAGCCCCGCAATTCAAGGCCCAGGACCTCCACGGTCTGAGCCCTGCGGCGCTGGCCGAAGTGGCCGCGCAGATGCTGGTGCAAATTCATTCGCAGAGCCGACGAATCGCCGCGCAAAGCCAGCAGATCGCCGAGCGCGACCGGGCGATCAAGTTCAAGGACACCCAGCTGGAGCGCATCACCTTCGAGCTGGCGCGGCTGAAGGCGTGGAAGTTCGCCGCCCGCACCGAGGCGATGAACGCCGAGCAGCGCCAGTTGTTCGAGGAAACGCTGGCGGCCGACGAAGCCAGCTTGCAAGCGCAGCTCGAAGCACTGCAAGCGCAGGCCGTCACGCCAACACCGGCGCCAGTCGAGCCCAAGCGCCAACCCAAACGACAAGCGCTGCCCGAGCACCTGGAGCGCGTCGTTCACCACCACGAGCCCGAGGACACCACCTGCCCGAGCGCCGGTTGCGGCCAGCCGATGCAGCGCGTGGGCGAGGACGTGAGCGAGCGGCTGGACATCGTGCCGGCGCAGTTCTTCGTCCATCGCCACATCCGGGGCAAGTGGGCCTGCCGGTGCTGCCAGGTGTTGGTGCAAGAGCCGGTCGAGCCACAGATCATCGACAGCGGCGTGCCCGCTGCAGGCCTGGTGGCGCACACGCTGGTCAGCCGCTTCGTCGATCACCTGCCGTACTACCGGCAAGAGGCCATCAACGCACGCTCCGGTGTTCACACGCCCCGGTCAACGCTTGCGGCATGGTCGGGGCGCGGCGGTGCTGCGTTGCAGCCACTCTTCGACGTGCACCGCGAGTTCGTGCTCGGCGCGCAGGTGCTGCACGCCGATGAGACGCCGGTGGAGATGCTGGACCCCGGGGCGGGCAAGACGAGACGAGCTTATGTCTGGGCGTATGCACGGGGCGGCTTCGATGCGCAGCCCGGTGTGGCGTATGACTTCTGCCTCGGCCGGGGTGCGAAGTACCCGACCGCGTTCCTGCACGGCTGGGCGGGCACGCTGGTGCGCGACGAGTTCAAGGGCTACGAGAGCGTGCTCAGGCAGGACGACCGAACAGGCGCGGGCTGCTTGGCGCACGCGCGGCGCAAATTCGACGAGTTGATCAAGGTCAACCAGAGCCCCGTGGCGCTGCAGGCGGTGCAGCGCATTGCGCTGATCTACCGGGTGGAACACGAGGCTAAAGCGCTGAGCGCAGAGGATCGGCTGGCGATGCGCCATGCGAGGTCGAAGCCGCTGTGGCAGGAGTTGCACGTGTGGCTGCGCCTGGAGCGAGGCCGCGTGCCCGAGGGCAGCGCGGTTGCGCGTGCCATCGACTACAGCCTGAACGCCTGGGGCCAACTGACAGCGCATTTGCGCGACGGCCGGGTGCCGGTGGACAACAACCACATCGAGAACCTGATGCGGCCCTGGGCAATGGGGCGCAAGGCGTGGTTGTTCGCCGGCAGTGAGCTGGCCGGCCAGCGCGCCGCCGTCGTGATGAGCCTGGTGCAATCGGCCCTATGCCGCGCCCGGCATATGGCCGACTACGCCGATGGCCGAACTATGCCGAATGGGCTCGCTTCTCCCCGCATTCTCCGTAGTCGACGTGTGATCGGTTCGGCATAGTTCATCCTGCCTCCGTCCTCAACAACGGAGACTTCGATGACGAATACGGAAGAGTATTTGAGCGGGAGCCGACTGTTCCGGCGACTGAGAAGCGGTACCCACGGGCATCTTGTCGAGTTGTACGCGGCACGTCTCGTCGAAGTCGGGCTCGCCAGACACGGCACTTGGCGCAGCCTCAACGTGGTCGGCAATCTCTTGGCTTGGATGGCAAGCCACCGGACCAGGCTGAGCAACCTTGATGAACGTATGGTGGAGCGCTACCTGCGGCACCAACGAGCAAAGCAGACCATCCAACTCGACGACCAGGCCGCGCTGAAGCGGTGGCTGTTGACGCTGCGCGCCGCCGGCACAATTGCGCCGGCGTCGATCCCGGTATGCACACCGCAGGAGCAGATCTTCGCGGAGTTTGGCGACTATCTGCAAGCCGAGCGCGGTCTGACGGCGAAGACTATCGCGCACCATTTGCCTACGATCCGTCGGTTCCTGTTTGAAGTCTGCCCCGCGGGCGTTAGCGATCTCGTCAAGATCAGGCGGGATGAAGTGATCCGCTATGTCGAGTGTCACGCTCAGGATTGGAGCCCGAAGTCCGCCAAGGCGATGTGTTGGTCGCTGCGGGCATTTCTCCGATACCTTCATCACACAGGATTGAACCCGCACGCGTTGGCCGGTTGCCTGCCCTCGATCAGACAATGGACGCTCGCGAGTCTTCCGACCTATCTTTCTGCGGCGCAGGTTCAGACGGTCCTGGATGGTTGCGACCGGGCATCCGCAGTAGGACGACGTGATTTCGCCATTTTGCTGATGCTTTCCAAGCTCGGCCTGCGGGCCAACGAGGTCGCCACCCTCACTTTGGACGACATCGACTGGAGAGCTGGCGAGATGCTTGTTTGCGCCAAGGGCCGGCAGCGCGCCAGGATGCCGATGGCATCAGACGTCGGCGCAGGGATCGCAGCCTACCTGCAGGACGGCCGACCCAAGTCCTCCTGTCGTCAACTATTTCTTCGTAGCCTTGCACCCCACACCGGATTTGCCTCCGCAAGCGCAATCACGATGATCGCCAAGGCCGCTCTCGAGCGAGCTGGCATCCAGGGCTATGCGCACCAGGGTGCCCATATTTTCCGGCACAGCCTGGCCACGGAACTCCTGCGCTCCAGTGCAACCTTGTCGGAGATCGGCCAACTGCTGCGGCACAAGAGCCACGACACCACGCGGATCTACGCAAAAGTTGATATCGAGGCGCTCCGCACATTGAGCCTGCCGTGGCCGGGAGGCGCGCAATGACGGATCTACATTCGGCACTGCAGCGGTACCTGAATATGCGCAAAGGGTTCGGATTCAAGTACCAGCATCAGACACGACGGCTCGCCGACTTCGTCGCCTTCATGGACGAACGCAAGGCCACGACCATCACGACGAAACTCGCGATGGATTGGGCGACGCTACCGCCCGGCCGGCATGCGTCCTGGGCATTGCGGCTGACGGATGTTCGCGGCTTTGCGCGCCATATCACAAGCTTCGATCCGAAGACGGAAGTGCCCCCAGTCGGAATGCTGCCAGGCCTGAAGCGCGCCAAGCCCTACGTCTATAGCGATGAAGAGATCAATGCGTTGCTGGCAGCAGCCTTGTCCTTGCCGCCATCAGGCGCTCTGCGCCGCTGGACCTATCACTGTCTGTTCGGACTCATTGCGGTGACGGGCATGCGTTTGTCCGAGGCGATCGATCTTCAATGTGACGACGTCGACCTGGACGCCGGTGTGCTGACGATTCGACTGACCAAGTTTGGGAAGTCGCGACTCGTACCCGTGCATCCAACGACAAGCGCAGCGCTACGCAATTACGCGCAACGGCGTGATGCCCACCTGACAACGCGCCGCGACCCACATTTCTTCGTTGCGGAGCGAGGCGGATCACTGTTGCATCAATACGTTCATCGGGTCTTTTGGCAGTTGTCGCGTGAGACTGGTCTGCGGCGTCCTGGCGATCACACAGGACCCCGCGTGCACGACTTTCGGCACCGATTCGCCATTTGCACGCTGTTGGGCTGGTATCGCGAAGGCAGCGATATCGAGAGGAAGCTCCCTTCGCTTTCCACCTATCTTGGCCACTCCTGCGTGCGGGACACCTACTGGTACCTCTCGGCGTGCCCTGAGCTGATGCAAGAGGCGGCGCAACGTCTCGATCGACGGTGGGAGAGTCAATCATGAAGCCCGGTTGCAACCTCGCCCCGCTCATCGAGCGCTACTTTACCGAGCGGCTTATCCGTCAGCAAAACGTTAGCGCCAATACGATCGCTTCCTACAGAGACACGTTCAGATTGCTGTTCAAGTTTGCAAAGGAGAAGCTTCGCAAGAACCCCTCTGCCTTGACTCTCGATGAACTGGACGCGCCTTTCATCGGCGCGTTTTTGACCGATATCGAGGTGAAGCGCGGCGCTGGCGTGACGACACGCAACCTGCGCCTGACCGCCGTGCGCTCATTCTTCCGCTTCGTGTCCTTCGAGGAGCCGGCTCACGGCGCCCTTATCCAGCGCGTACTCGCAATACCGAGCAAGCGACACGACAAGCGTGAAGTAAATTTCCTGACGCGTTCCGAGATCGAAGCAGTCCTTGCTGCGCCCGATCGCGCGACGTGGTTCGGCCACCGCGATCACACATTGCTACTGCTCGCGACCCAGACCGGCTTGCGCCTCTCCGAGTTGACCGGCTTGCGCAGGGAAGCCATTCAACTCGGCACCGGTGCGCATGTTCGGTGTGTGGGCAAGGGCCGCAAGGAGCGATGTACCCCACTGACGAGATACGCCCAGATCGCGCTTCAAACGTGGCTCAAAGAACCGGCGCGGCGTGGCGCCATGACCTTGTTTCCAAACATGCACGGCGGCCAGCTCAGCGCTGATAGCGTCCAGTCGCTGCTGGCTAAATATGTGGGCGTCGCCAGCAAGACATGCCCATCGCTGGCATCCAAGCGTGTGTCACCGCACGTCCTGAGGCACAGCGCGGCAATGGAGCTCCTGCAGGCGGGTGTCGACTGTTCGGTGATTGCGTTGTGGCTCGGCCATGAATCAATCGAGACCACGCAGATCTACCTTCATGCCCACCTCGCCCTCAAGGAGGCAGTTCTCGCAAAGCTCGAGCCGTACAAGCAATGCAAGCGCCTTCGCTTCCGCCCAGAGGATCACCTGCTCGCCTTTCTCGAGACGCTGTGAGCGGTCAGACTATGCCGAACCGATCACACGTCGACTACGGAGAATGCGGGGAGAAGCGAGCCCATTCGGCATAGTTCGGCCATCGGCGTAGTCGGCCAAGCTCAATGGGCTCGACCCGTGGGCCTACCTGCGCGACGTTCTTGAGCGGCTTCCCAGCCATCCGAACAGCCGCATCGAAGAACTGTTGCCTCACCGCTGGCAGAAGCCCGAAGCCTGATCTCAGCTGGTTGATCGGGCCGGCAACCCGCAGCCGTCAGATGATGGGGGATGCCAAGCCGCTCACTGTGGGACGACTGTAGATGACGCGTCCATCTTTGCAATCAGAAGGCTTTTCAGGGCTCGAATGCATCCATGCGATGCGAAGAAGTCCATCGTCCCCTAGCGGCCAACCAGACGCCGGGGGAGGC
>JANXZA010000253.1 GCA_025355745.1 Rhizobacter sp.
CCGACGCGCAAAAAGTCGTTGTTGGCGACGCCGTGGGTCTGATAGAACTTGCCGCTGTAGCCGCGTTCCTTGAGCGCGCGCTGCGGTAGCACGGCGGGCGTGCCGGAACCGGCTATCAGCACGGCGTCGGGCTTGGCGGCCATGATTTTCAGCACCTGGCCAGTGACCGATGTGTCAGTGCGGTTGTAGCGTTCGTTGGCAACGATTTGAATGTTCTTCATGGCCGCGATCTTGCTGAATTCCTGATACCAGCCTTCGCCGTAGGCATCGGAAAAGCCGATAAAGCCAACGCTCTTGACGCCATTGTCGGCCATGTGGGCGGCGATCGCCAACGACATCATGATGTCGTTCTGCGGCGTCTTGAAGACCCAGCGGCGCTTGCCGTCCTGCGGCTCGACGATGCGCGACGACGCGGCGATGGAAATCATCGGCGTCTGGTTCTCGGCCACCACGTCGATCATCGCCAGCGAGTTTGGCGTGGTGGTCGATCCGAGCACGATGTCGACCTTGCTCTCTGTGATCAGCTTGCGGGTGTTGCTGACGGCCTGGGTGGTGTCGGAGGCGTCGTCGAGAACGATGTAGTTGACCTTCTGGCCGCCGATGCTCTGCGGCATCAGCGCGACGGTGTTCTTCTCGGGAATGCCGAGCGACGCCGCCGGGCCGGTGGCCGAGACGGTGACGCCGACGTTGATGTCGGCGTGCGCGACGCTGGTCGCACCGAGGGTCGCGACCAGGGCAGCGGCGGCGATGAAGGCCTTGCGACAGGTGTTGAAGGTCATGCAGGTCATGCGGGGCTCCGATGGAAAGTAGTTGACAAAGAAAGGAATTTGCGGACGCTTGAAGGGTGGGCTGAAATGCGGGCTGAAATGCGGGCTGACAAGGAAGCTGACAGGCAGGTCGGCGAAGCGGTCATCACGCCCGGCGCCGCACGGCGAGCTTGGCCGCCGGCCGTGACTTCAACGGTTCAGCCACGCGAACCGCGTTCAGCCCGCCGAGGAACAGGTCGGCCACCACCGGCGAGATTGCGGCGTAGGTGAGGCGGCCGCCCGGCTGCAGCCAGGTGAACATCCAGTTCATCATGCCGAAAAGCAGCATCGTCAGCGGCTTGTGCAGTTCGGCGCGGCGCAGTTCCGGGCGCACCCGCGCAATCGCATCGGCGAAGGCCGCGACGACTTCGCGCTGCACCGCCAGCAGCCGATCCCGGTCCGCCGGTTCGAGGAACTTCACGTCCTCGGTCAGCACCCGGTGCGCGGCGCGCGAGCCGGCATAGGCGCCGACAAAACTGTCGATCAACTCGCGCAACTGCGCTTGCGGATCGAGCGGCTGGCGTTGCACCTGCGAGGCCAGCGTCTTCAACAGCGTGACGTGGCCTTCGGCGATCTCGACCAGCAACTGGTACTTGTCGCGCACGTAGTGGTAGAGCGAAGGCTTCGACACACCGCAGGCCTGCGCGACCTGGTTCATCGACGTGGCGGTATAGCCCTGCAAAGCGAACAACTCGGCGGCTCGCGCCAGGATCTGCTCGCGCTGGGTGTCGTAGCCGGAGGCGCGTCCGCGGGGCATGGTTGGCGATGGATGGCTGTGGATGGCTGCGACCGGCGATCGGCGGCTATCGGTCGGTGAACACGGCCGGCCGCTTGGCCAGGAACGCGGCCACGCCTTCGAGGTAGTCGGGCGCGGCGCTCAAGCGGCGTTGCCAGTGGGCCTCGTTGCCCAGCGCGGCGGCGTAGTCGAGGTGCATGGCGGCATCGATCGCGGCGCGGGTTGCGACCAGGCCTTTGACGGGCATCGCGGCCAGGCGTGCCGCGAGGCCGGCAACTTCGCCCGCAAACAACGCGTCGTCAACGCACTTCCAGATCAGGCCCATCGTCTGCGCCTGCTCGGCCGGCAGCTTGTCGCCGGTGAGCGCCAGGCCGAGCGCATTCGCGCGTCCGACCAACCTGGGCAGCAGCCAGGTGCCGCCCGCATCGGGCACCAGGCCGATCTTCGAGAACGCCTGGATGAAGCTGGCCGAGCGCGCCGCGATCACCATGTCGCAACTGAGCGCGAGGCTGGCGCCGGCCCCGGCGGCCACACCGTTCACCGCCGCGACCACCGGCACCGGCAAGGCGCGCACGCGCAGCGCCAGCGGCTTGTAGAAACGCTCGATCACATCGCCGACATCGGTGGGCGGGCCGCCCGGTGTGGCGTTCGGTGCGACCGCCGGGTCGGCCAGGTCCTGCCCGGCGCAGAACGCGCGGCCGGTGCCGGTGAGCACCAGGCAGCGCACGCCGGTGTCGGCCGCCGCTGCGTCGAGCGCCGCCGCGAGTTCTTCGTGGAGTTGCGAGGTGAAGCTGTTCAGGGCCTTCGGGCGGTTCAGCGCCAGGGTGCGCACCGCACCGAGCTGGGTCGTCAAGACCAGGGGTTCCGACATCTTCAGGCTCCTGCAATTCATTGCGGTACGGCGGGCGGCGGGCGGCTCGATCAAAGCGCAGGCATTGAACATACTCGACCGACCGGTCAGTAAATTTTAGTGGGCCCACCCACCGGCACCTGAAGCCCCGCGTTAGGTGTTTTCCCGTGCGCTGCGCGCGGCGTAAGGAAGACGCGCATGGACAATCGACGCCACATGACGACCTCCCACTCGACCTGGAGCACGCTGCGCCACGCACCGTTCCGCGGCCTGTGGGGCAGCGGCAGCGTCTACTTCATCGGCAACGCGATGCAGACCATGGCGGCGGCCTGGATGATGGTCGAGCTGACCGGCTCGTCCTTCCTGGCGGCGCTGGTGCAGACCGCCGTATTCCTGCCGATGTTCCTGTTCGCGCTGCCGGCCGGCGTGCTCGCCGACACCACCGACCGCCGCCGCCTGATCCTGATCGCGCTCGGCGTGCTGGCGGCGATGGCGGCGTTGCTCGCGGTGCTGGTGCTGGCCGGCCTGGCCGGGCCCGCCACCTTGCTGCTGCTGGTCTTCGTCGCCGGCAGTCGCGCCGCCGTGTTGTCGCCGGCCTGGAACTCGGCGCTCGGCGACTCGATCCCGCGCGCCGAGCTGCCGCAGGCGATCACCGCCGTGGCAATCGCCTACAACGCGGCGCGTGCGGTCGGCCCGGCGCTGGCCGGTGTGATGTTCGCGCAATTGGGGCGGGCTGGATCTTCGTCATCGCAGTCGTCAGCACACTGACGATGATGCACGGCATCCGGCGCTGGCCGCCGCGCCCGCACCCGCCGTCGCGGCTGCCGGCGGAGCGGCTGTGGGGCGGCATCCTGAGTGCGCTGCGCTTCGCCCGCCACTCGGAGATCATCCTGGCCCAACTGGTGCACACCGTGGCCTGCAGCGGTGCCGGTTCGGCCCTGTCGGCGCTGCTGCCGATGATCGGCCAGCGCCAGCTCGGCCTGGGCGCGGCGGGCTTCGGCCTGTTGATGGGCTGCCTGGGCGGCGGCGCCGTGACGGTCGGGCTGGTGATCGGCCGGCTCCGGGCGCGGGCCGGGCCGGAGCGGCTGGTCGGTGGCGGCTGCCTCGTGTTCGCGGCGGTGATGGCGGTCCGCGCGCTGGTGCGTGTGCCGGGGCTCGTCTATGCAGCACTGGTGCTCGGCGGCGGCGCGTGGATGGCGGTGATGTCGACCTTCAACACCGCCACCCAGACCAGTGCGCCGCCATGGGTGCGGGCCCGCGCCACCGCGATGCACACCTTGTGCGCGCTCGGCTCGTTCGCGATCGGCTCGGCGTTCTGGGGCGCACTCGCGAGCGCGGCGGGCCTGGCCACGGCCTTGTGCACGTCCTTGTGCACGGCCTTGTGCTCGGCCGCGGCGTGCATGGCCGGCGGCGTGTTGCTGGCGCGGCCCTTCCCGCTGCGCATGGGGCAGGCGCAGGAGGTGACGCAGGTGGCGCCCTGGGAAGACCTGTTCGTGGCCCACGAGCCGCTGCCCGAGGCGGGGCCGGTGGCGGTCGAGATCGGCTACCGCATCCTTGCCGATGCCAGCGAAGCCTTCCTCGATGCCGTGAGCCGGTTGCGCGCACCGCGAGGGCGCGACGGCGCGACCTTCTGGCGGGTCTATCGCGATCTGGGCGATCCGTCGCGCTATGTCGAACGCTTCATCGTCACCTCATGGGCCGACTACCTGCACCAGCGCTCGCGCGTGACGGCGGCCGATCAAGGGCTGGAGTTGCGGGTGCGCGCCTTCGTCGTCGCCGGCAAGCCGGTGACGATGCAGCACTACATCGCCGAGCGGTGAGCGAGCTTTGCGCACCGTGTTCGAAGTTCAGACCGACAAGGCCAGGAACATGCTCCACGCGAGGGCGACAAGGCCGATCGTGAACAGCACGAAGCACGCGACCAGAAAAGGCGGCAACGGTGGTGGTGCGAATTCGGGTCTGGGTGCGGTGATGCGTGCAGTCGTGCGTGCGCCTGCGCGTTCCGGTGCGCTCGCACGGGCCGGATTCGTGACGACGCGTCGCGGCCGCTGCGGCGCGGGCTCGCCGACCCATTCGCGCTCGAACTCTGACCATTCGGCCAGACACGAATCGGCGGCCCATTCCGAGCTGCCCCAGGCCAGGGGCGAACGCGCCTGCGTCGGCGGCATGGGGTCGGCAATCCAGAACGTGCGCATGGCGTTAGGATGCAGTTGACCTGGCACCGGCAATGCGCCGAAATGCCAGCGTTCCGGCCGGCAGTTCGCCTGACCGCCCTGACCACCCCGATCGCTCAGCTCGATCGCGGCGGCCGATCCCCCACGGAGAACCCACCATGAGCAACCGAGAAGTCGTCATCGTCAGCGCCGTTCGCACCGCCATCGGCACCTACGGCGGCAGCCTGAAAGACACCCCGCCGACCGCCCTCGCCGCCCTCGTCACGCGCGAGGCCCTGGCACGCGCGGGGGTCGACGGCAAGGATGTCGGCCACGTCGTCTTCGGCCATGTCATCAACACCGAGCCGCGCGACATGTACCTGGGCCGGGTGGCCGCCATCGAAGGCGGTTGCAGCGTCGAGACGCCTGGCCTGACCTTGAACCGCCTGTGCGGTTCGGGCTTGCAGGCGGTAATCAGCGCGGCCCAGAGCATCCTGCTCGGCGACACCGACGTGGCGGTGGCCGGGGGTGCGGAAAGCATGAGCCGTGCGCCGTATGCGTCGCTGTCGACGCGCTGGGGTGCGCGCATGGGCAACGCGGCGCTGACCGACATGATGCTGGGCGCCCTGCACGACCCGTTCGACAACATCCACATGGGCGTGACGGCCGAGAACGTGGCCGCGAAGTTCGACATCAGCCGCGCCCGGCAGGACGAAGCCGCGCTCGAGAGCCACCGTCGCGCACAGCAGGCCATCGCCCAGGGCCGCTTCAAGGAACAGATCGTGCCGGTGCCGCTGGTCGGCCGCAAGGGAACGGTGATGTTCGAGACCGACGAGCATGTGCGCCTCGACGCGAAGCTCGAAGACATGAGCAAGCTCAAGCCGGCGTTCAAGAAGGACGGCGGCTCGGTGACGGCCGGCAACGCCTCGGGCCTGAACGACGCGGCCGCTGCACTGGTGCTGATGGAGCGGGCCGAGGCCGAGCGCCGCGGCCTGAAGCCACTCGCCAGGCTGGTGTCGTACGCGCACGCCGGCGTCGACCCGAAGATCATGGGCATCGGCCCGGTGCCGGCCTCGCGCAAGGCGCTCGAGAAAGCCGGCCTCAAGGTGTCCGACCTCGACGTGGTCGAGGCCAACGAAGCGTTTGCCGCGCAAGCCTGCGCAGTGAGCCAGGAACTCGGGCTCGATCCGGCGAAGGTGAACCCGAACGGCTCGGGCATTTCGCTCGGCCACCCGGTCGGCGCGACCGGTGCGCTCATCACCGTGAAGGCGCTGTACGAATTGCAGCGCACGCAAGGCCGCTACGCGCTGGTGACGATGTGCATCGGCGGTGGTCAGGGCATCGCCTGCGTGTTCGAGCGCATGTGATGGTGGGCAGGCGTGGTGTGGGTGTGATGAGGCTCGGGAGGGGCTGAACGGCGGTCACAATCCGCAGCTCCGTTCCTCCTACATTTCGCCATGCTCCCAGACTCCCTGCCGCCCGAGCTCACCGAGGCCGCCCTGCCGACTCCGGAGGTCTTGCCGACCTTGCCCATGGCGCCGGCCGGAGATGCCGAGCCGGTGGCGGCCGTACCTGCGGCAGGCGAACCTGCGTCGGCTGAACCTGCAGCCGCTGGACCTGTAGCGGCCGAACCTGCAGCGGCTGCAGCGGCTGCAGCGGCGTCTGCGGCCCTCTCCGATCTGAGCCCGGCGGCTTGCGCGCAACAATTGAAGCAGCGCTTCCCGGCGCTGTTCGTCGGCGTGCCGAAGCCGTTGAAGCTGCGCATCCAGGTCGACATCCAGCAGCGCGCGCCGGGGGTCTTCACGAAGCAGGCGCTGTCGGCGTTCTTCCGCCGCTACACCGGCAGCACGGCCTACCTGATCGCCGTCTCGAAAGCCAGGCAGCGCTTCGATCTCGACGGCCAGCCGAACGGTGAGCTGAGCGACGAGCACCGCCAACTCGCGCTCGACGAACTGGCCCGCCGCCGCGGCAACAACGAGTCGCGCCTCGCGCTCGAAGAACAGCAGCGACGCAACCGCGCCACCTTGCTGCACGACTTCCAGACCACGACCCTGACGCCGGCCAACTTCTGCGCACTGAAAGGTATCGCCGTTGATGAGCTCGAGGGTTATCTGGCCACCGCGCGGCGCGAGTTCGAAGAGCGCGCCCATCAGGCGCCAATGGTCGAAGCCCGGCAGGCACCGGACCGGCCGCCCTCGGGCCCGCGTCACAGGCCGGGTGGGGCGCCGGGCAGGCCAGGTCAGGGGCGCCGCTGAGCGCCCGAGCGGCTCACCTCTGCTGGGTGACGAGTTGCCGGCACAGGTTGCTGCCGACGGTCGTGACTCGCAGCCCGCCGCCATTCCATTCGAGCCAGTCGAGCGCGACGTAGTCGGCAATATCGCCATCGCCGATCTGGTCGGCGCGGCGTTGTTTCAACAGATCGACGGTGTGCAAGAAGCCGTCACGCAGTGCTTCCCGGCGCAGTGCCGGAACGGTCGGGGAATGGGGCGTCATGGAGGGTCCGCAAGAGGAACTTCACCTTAACAGCAATGCATGATGCCGCCGTCATGGCTGTGCCCGGATGCCGAGGCTGGATGGCGGTGTTAAAATCTTGCCTCCTCTAGAAGCGCACCGACAGCGCCCGGCTCGAACCAGCAACGCCGGCAACGTTTTCACCGCACCCGCGCCACTCGAATCGACTGCGGTTCGCCGTTCTGGCGGCGCCACGGTACGCAGCACCGAATGCAACATCCAAAGGAATCCGGCCCATGGCCAAGGAAGAACTGATTGAAATGCAGGGCGTGGTCAACGAGATCCTGCCGGACTCGCGCTTTCGCGTGACGCTCGAAAATGGCCACCAGCTCATCGCCTACACCGCAGGGCGGATGCGTAAGCACCACATTCGCATCCTGGCGGGCGACAACGTGTCGCTGGAACTGTCGCCCTACGACCTGAGCAAGGGCAGGATCACGTTCCGCCACCTCGAACGCCGCGGCCCGGCACCGGCACCGCGCCGCGCGTATTGATCCTTTGTTGATCTCTTGTTGACGGTTTCCTGAACGCGCGACATGCGTTCATCGAAGGCGTCATGCGGCCGGCGGCTCGCGCTGATTTTGCCCCGCCGTCACAGCACGGCGCGTACCCGCAGTTCGGCAATTGCCGCAGCGCCCAGCCCGAGCCAGTCCGACAACACCTCATCGCTGTGCTGACCCAAGGTCGGCGGCGCGCGCTCGTAGCGCACTGGCGAGGCCGACAGCCGGATCGGGTTCGCCACCAGCGGCACCGTGCCGGCCAGCGGGTGCGCAAGCTCGATGCGCACGCCACGTGCCTGAACCTGCGGGTCGGCGAAGACTTCATCGATGCGGTTGATCGGCCCGCACGGCACGCCCGAGGCCTCGAGCGCCGCCACCCACTCGCGCGTTGTGCGCATCACGGTCGTCTGGCGCAGCAGCGGGATCAGCACGGCGCGGTTCGCAACGCGCTGCGGATTGGTCGCAAAGCGCGCGTCGGCGGCCCATTCCGGATGACCGGCCACAGTGCAGAACTTGCTGAACTGAGGGTCGTTGCCGATTGCCAGAATCATGTCGCTGTCGGCGGTCGGGAAGTCTTGATACGGCACGATGGTCGGGTGAGCGTTGCCCATGCGGCGCGGCACGGCACCGGCGATCAGGTAGCTCGCGGCCTGGTTCGCAAGGCAGGCGATCTGCACGTCGAGCAAGGCCAGGTCGATGTGCTGGCCCCGGCCTGAATTCGCGCGCTCGGCGAGTGCCGCCTGCACCGCGATGGCGGCGTACAGGCCGGTCATCACGTCCACCAGCGCCACGCCGACCTTCTGCGGCCCGGCGCCGGGTTCGCCATCGACGCGGCCGGTCACGCTCATCAGCCCGCCCATGCCCTGGATCAGAAAGTCGTAGCCGGCGCGCGGCGCGTACGGCCCGGTCTGGCCGAAGCCGGTGATCGAGCAGTAGACGAGGCGCGGGTTCAGCGCCAGCAGGCTGGGCGCGTCCAGGCCGTATTGCTGCAGGCCGCCGACTTTGAAGTTCTCGAGCAGCACGTCGGATTGCTGTGCGAGTTGGCGGATCAGCGCCTGGCCTTCGGGCTGCGCCATGTCGATGGTCAGCGACCGCTTGTTGCGGTTTGCGCAGAGGTAGTAGACCGATTCGCGGGTGTCATTGCCGGCCCGGTCTTTCAGGTAAGGCGGGCCCCAGGCGCGCGTGTCATCGCCGTCGCCGGGGCGCTCGACCTTCACCACATCGGCCCCCAGGTCGGCCAGCATTTGCCCCGCCCAGGGGCCGGCGAGAACGCGTGAAAGATCGAGGACGCGGATGCCGGTGAGGGGCGGTGGGCGAGGCGGTTCGGCAGTCATGGACGATCTGGAAATTCAACTCATTCAACTCATTCAACTCACTCACCGCAGAGGCGCAGAGTACGCGGAGTTACGCAGAGGGAGTTCAACTGAATGATCTTCTCTGCGAATCTCTGCGCCCTCTGCGCCTCTGCGGTGCGTGAGTTCAGGATTCGACGTGCCCGACTCAGAACGCCGCGATCCCCGTCATCGCCCGGCCGAGGATCAGCGCATGCACGTCGTGCGTGCCTTCGTAAGTGTTGACCACTTCGAGGTTGACGAGATGCCGGGCGATGCCGTATTCGTCGCTGATGCCATTGCCGCCGAGCATGTCGCGCGCCACCCGCGCGATGTCCAGAGACTTGCCGCAGCTGTTGCGCTTCATGATGCTGGTGATCTCGACCGCCGCCGTGCCCTCGTCCTTCATGCGCCCCAGCCGCAGGCAGCCTTGCAGGCCGAGCGTGATCTCGGTCTGCATGTCGGCGAGCTTCTTCTGGATCAATTGATTGGCCGCCAGCGGCTTGCCGAACTGCTTGCGGTCGAGCACGTACTGGCGGGCGCGGTGCCAGCAGTCTTCGGCCGCTCCGAGTGCGCCCCAGGCGATGCCGTAACGGGCCGAGTCGAGGCAAGTGAACGGGCCTTTCAGGCCGCGCACGTCGGGGAAGGCGTTCTCTTCCGGACAGAACACGCCGTCCATCACGATCTCGCCGGTGATGCTGGCCTTCAGGCCGACCTTGCCGTGGATCACCGGCGCGCTCAGGCCCTTTGCGCCCTTGTCGAGGATGAAGCCGCGGATCGCGCCTTCATCGTCCTTGGCCCAGACCACGAACACGTCGGCGATCGGGCTGTTCGTGATCCACATCTTGGCGCCGCTCAGGCTGTAGCCGCCGGCGACCTTCTTCGCCCGCGTGACCATGCTGCCAGGGTCGGAGCCATGGTCGGGCTCGGTCAGGCCGAAGCAGCCGATCGACGTGCCGCGCGCCAGCTTCGGCAGGTACTTCTGCTTCTGCGCTTCGGTGCCGAACACGTTGATCGGCAGCATCACCAGCGACGACTGCACGCTCATCATCGAACGGTAGCCGGAGTCGACCCGCTCGACCTCGCGCGCCACCAGGCCGTAGCAGACGTAGTTCAGGCCGGCGCCGCCATAGGCTTCGGGGATGGTGGCGCCGAGCAGGCCGAGTTCGCCCATCTCGGTGAAGATGGATGTGTCGGTGGTCTGGTGGCGGAAGGCATCGAGCACGCGCGGCGCCAGGCGCTCCTGGCAGTAGGCAGCGGCCGCCTCGCGCACGGCGCGTTCGTCGCCGCTCAGCTGGCTGTCAAGGAGCAGCGGGTCGTCCCAGTGGAAGGTGGCGCGCTTGGGGGTTGCACTCATGAGGGGCTCGCGGTCAATTTTGTGAGCTTCGACTATAGATCGCGCATCCGACCGGCACGAGCGCAGGGCTGTGCAGGTGGCGACCAGGCGCGCCGACGAATCCGCCACCGAAGCCGACCCGCGTCGAGAGGCCGACCAACGCCCTCGGGCTTGCGTGTCGTTATGCTCAAGGATGCTCGATCTATCCGCCGCGCGCTTCCACGCCCTGCTGCGGCTCCGACCCACGTCAATCCATGCCCACTGCCAACCGCCTGAAAACCGCCTCCGTCACCGCCGACGAATGCATCCTCGTGCTGCAAGGCGGCGGCGCACTTGGCGCCTACCAGGCCGGCGTGTTCGAGTCGCTCAGCCAGGTCTACCGCGAGCCTTCCTGGGTGGCCGGCATATCCATCGGCGCGATCAATGCCGCGCTGATCGCCGGCAACCCGCCCGAACAGCGCGTCGCGCGGCTGCGCGAGTTCTGGGACCTGCTGAGTTCTGGCACCGCACCCCCGGCCGTCCATTCGAACCTCAGCGGGCGCGACTGGCTGAACGAGGCCAGCGCGACCCGCGCGATGCTGTTCGGTGTGCCCGGCTTCTATGCGCCGCGCGTGCCGCCCGCGCCGTTCCAGCCGCGCGGCACACTGGCTGCGATCAGCTACTACGACACCGCGCCGCTGAAGGCCACGCTGGAACGCCTCATCGACTTCAAGCTGTTGAACGACGGCCCGGTGCGCCTGTCGGTCGGCGCGGTGAATGTGCGCAGCGGCAACTTTGAGTACTTCGACACGGGCAAGCACCACCTCGACGCCCGCCACATCATGGCCAGCGGCGCGCTGCCACCGGGCTTCCCGCCGGTCGAGATCGACGGCGAGCATTACTGGGACGGCGGGCTGGTCTCGAACACGCCGCTGCAGTACGTGCTCGACCAGCCGGGAAAAATGCGGCGCGTCGTGTTCCAGGTCGATCTGTTCGCGGCCACCGGCGCGCTGCCCACCACCTTGAACGAAGTGACCGAACGCGAGAAAGACATTCGCTTCTCCAGCCGCACCCGCCTGAACACGACCAACGAGATGGATCGCCAGGTCATCGCGCAGGCTGCGCAGCGCCTGCTGGCGAAGCTGCCACCGGCCTTGCGCTCTGACCCGGATGCATTGGCGCTCGCCGCCACACGCTGCGAAAGCGCCGTCGACGTGGTGCACCTGATCTACCGCAGCAAGCACTACGAGAGCCAGTCGAAGGACTACGAGTTTTCGCGCCTGTCGATGCAGGAGCACTGGAGCAGCGGACGCGCCGACATGGCGCACACCTTGCACGACGCGCGCTGGGTCCAGCGCTCGCGCAGCGCCAGCGGCGTGCAGGTGTTCGACCTGACGTCCGACCACCCCGGCGCAGCGAGCCAGCCGGTGCAGCGATGAAATTGAACCGATGAAACTGCATCGATGAGCCACATCCCTGAAAGCGATGCGATGAACAGCCCCGGCCGGCTTTCGCCGAACAGCCTGGGCTTAATTTTCCAACCCCCACGAATCGAAAGCCAATGATGAAACTCAAGGACAAGGTCTGCATCGTCACCGGCGCCGCCAGCGGCATCGGCAAGGAAATCGCGATCACCTACGCCCGCGAAGGCGCCAAGGTGGTGATCGCCGACCTGAACCTGGCCGCCGCCCAGAGCGCGGCCGACGAGATCGTCAAAGCCGGCGGCATCGCGATGGCCGTGGCAATGGACGTGACCGATGAAGCGCAGGTGAACACGGCCGTTGCGGCGGTGGTGGCCGCGTATGGCGGCGTCGACGTGCTGGTCAGCAACGCCGGCATCCAGATCGTCCACCCGGTCGAGGAATTTCCGTTCGCCGACTGGAAAAAGATGCTCGCGATCCACCTCGACGGTGCCTTCCTGACCACCAAGGCCTGCGTGCCGCACATGCAGGCCGGTGGCAGGGGCGGCAGCATCATCTACATGGGCTCGGTGCACTCGAAGGAAGCGTCGGTGCTGAAGTCGGCCTATGTCACGGCCAAACACGGGCTGATCGGGCTGTGCAAGACGGTCTCGAAGGAAGGCGGCAAGCACGGCATTCGCGCCAACGTGATCTGCCCCGGCTTCGTGCGAACGCCGCTGGTCGAAAAGCAGATCCCTGAACAGGCCAAGGCTCTGGGCATCAGCGAAGCCGACGTCATCAAGAAGGTGATGCTGAAGGAAACCGTCGACGGCGAATTCACGACGGTGCAGGACGTGGCCGAGGTCGCGTTGCTGTTCGCGAGCTTTCAGAGCAATGCGCTGACCGGCCAGTCGCTGGTGGTGAGCCACGGCTGGTTCATGCAGTGAGCTGACAGCACCGGCGGCAGCGCGCCGCTACCAGAGCCTGGTGATCGGGAACACGACCCCGGCAAACACCGAGGTCGCGGCGGGCACCGGGCGCACGGCGCGCGCCAGGCCCACATCGAAGGTCAGGCGCTTGCTCGGGCTGAAAGTCAGCGCCCCCAGGATCTGAACGCCGTGGTCGGCGCCAGCGCGGCGCGTGCCCGAGACTTCACCGGTGAGGCCCCAGCGCTCGGACAGTTCGGTCGAGACCGACACCGAGGCACCGAACTGCGTGCGCGCGGTGCCGGGGTCGACGAGCCCGAGCCGAGTTGCGTTGAAGTTCGCATCCGCGTGGACCGGGCCGACGTCGCGGCTGTAGATGGTGTTGATGGTCTAGTCGGCCTTGCCGCTGCCGATGCTGTCTTTCGCGGTCGGCAGCTTGGCTCCCAACTCCATGCCGAAGGCGCTGGCGTCGTCGACGATCCAGGCCCGTTTCAGCGTCAGGGTGGTGTCGCCCACGCCTCGGGACGATGTGGCGCCATCGCGCGCCCACACCTGCGCCTCGCCACCGATCAGCACACCCCACTCCTGGCTGAACGCCAGCTTGAACTGGTAGGGCAGGCTGGCGCGGCGGGCGTCGGGCGAACGCGTGCGCAAGCCACCGAATTCAAGCTCGATCTGGCCGGCGAGCGGCAGTTGCGCCGGGCTCGAGACCGACGGCCGATAGGGCGTGATCGCATCCGCATCGTCGCCTTCGGCAGCCGTGGTGGTGGCGGTCGCGGAGATGGCACCGCTCGCCAGCGTTGCGGCGGCCAGGCCGGCGCCAACGGTGCGGGCCACGGAGCATCGGGTTCGGTGGGTCATGCGTTGCCTCAGCATCATCGAGGCCGTCATTCTCACCGCAGGAAGCCAGCGCGAACGCCGCGACAATGCGCCATGCCAACCTGTGCCGTGCCCACGCCGTGATCCACTGGCTGCGCGACTCCGCCGACCCGCTGCCCGACACGCGCGTTGCGCTGGGTGCCGGCAGCGACGTTCCGGGCCTGCTGGCGGCCGGTGGCGGCCTGACCCCGCAGCGTCTGGCCGAGGCCTATGCGAAGGGCGTGTTCCCCTGGTACAGCGCCGGCCAGCCGGTGCTGTGGTGGTCGCCCGACCCGCGCATGGTGCTGCTCACCGACGAGTTCAAGCTCTCGCGCTCGCTGCGCAAGACGGTGCAGCGTTTCGCCCGCAGCGCGGGCTGCGAAGTGCGCATCGACAGCGCGTTTCGCAGCGTCATCCGCGCCTGCGCCGGCGCGCCGCGCGCAGGCCAGGACGGCACCTGGATCGTGCCCGAGATGATCGAAGCCTATTGCGCCTGGCACGCGCTGGGGCGCGTGCACAGCGTCGAGACCTGGATCGACGGCGAACTCGCCGGCGGCCTGTACGGCGTGAGCCTGGGCCGCGTGTTCTTCGGCGAATCGATGTTCTCGCACCGCACCGATGCCTCGAAGATCGCGCTGGCCGCACTGGTGTGCTTCTGCCGCGCCCACAGCATGCCGATGATCGACTGCCAGCAGCACACCGGCCACCTCGAGTCGATGGGCGCGCGCCAGCTCTCGCGCACTGAATTCGAGGCCCGGCTGGCCCCGGTTCTGGCGGCACCGGACGTTATCGATTGGACCTATGATTTGCGGATGTGGCGGTACCTGAACCCCCCCGCCGCCGAGGAATCCGGCCCGTGACTCACCCGAAAGAACTTCCGCTCGCCTCGCTGCAGTTCTATGCCACAGCGCCCTACCCGTGCAGCTACATCGATGGCCGCATGGCGCGCTCGCAGGTCGCCACTCCCAGCCACCTGATCAACGCCGACGCCTACTCCGGGCTGGTTGCCAGCGGCTTTCGGCGCAGTGGCATGTTCACTTACCGGCCGTACTGCGACGGCTGCAAGGCCTGCATTCCGTTGCGCGTGCCGGTGGCGGGCTTCCAGCCATCGCGCAGCCAGAAGCGTGCGCTGAAGGCGCATCAACACCTCGAAGCACGAGTGCTGCGCCTGGGCTTCGTGCCCGAGCACTACCAGCTTTACCTGCGCTACCAATCGGTGCGTCATGTGGGCGGCGGCATGGATCACGACAGTGTCGATCAGTACACCCAGTTTCTGCTCCAAAGCCGCGTCAATTCACGCCTGGTGGAGTTCCGCGAGCCGACCGCCGATGGCCAGGGCGTGCTGAAGATGGTATCGATCCTGGATGTGCTCAACGACGGCCTGTCGGCTGTCTACACCTTCTTCGATCCGGCGCCGAACAAGAGCTACGGCACCTACAACGTGCTGTGGCAGATCGAGCAGACGAAGCTGCTGAACCTGGCCCATGTGTACCTCGGCTACTGGATCGGGCGCAGCGGCAAGATGGCCTACAAATCGCAGTTCACGCCGCATGAATTGCTGCTGAACGGGCACTGGCAGCCGGCGCCTGTTTCCAGGCCTGTTTCCGGGCCCGTTTCCAGGCCCGCATCACTCGACCTCACGCCAGCAGGCTGAGCACCTCGCCCGCGATCGCCAGGCTGGCGGTCAGCCCGGGCGACTCGATGCCGTACAGGTTCACCAGACCCGCCAGCCCGTGATCAGCGGGGCCCTGCAGCACGAAGTCTTTCAGCACCTCGTCGTGGCGCACTACCTTGGGCCGCACGCCGCTGTAGGCGGGTTGCAGGGCACTGTGCGGCAGGCCGGGCCAGTAGCGGCGTATGGCAGTGTCGAAGGCCGCAGCGCGGGCCGGGTCGACGTGGTAGTCGATGTCGTCCGGCGTGGCCGGCGTGATCCATTCCACATCGGGCCCGAAGCGCGCCTGGCCAGCCAGGTCGAGCGTCAGGTGCACGCCCAGGCCGGCCTCTTCGGGCACCGGGTAGATCAGGTGCGTAAACGGCGCGCGGGCGCTCAGGGAAAAGTAGTTGCCCTTTGCATAGCGAGCCTGCGGCACCAGTTCGGCGGCCAAGCCGGCCGTGGCAGCCGCGAGGCCCGGCGCCCACAGGCCGGCGGCATTGACGACACAGCGCGCGCCCAGTTCCATCGGCACCGCGCCGCCGATCTGCAGCACATGCAGCGCCGCACGGCTGTCAATGGCCAGCACCGGCGAGCACAAGGCCAGCATGCCGGCGTGCGCTTCGATGTCGGCATGCAGCGCGAGCATCAGGGCGTGGCTGTCGATGATGCCGGTGGAGGGCGAGAGCAGCGCCGCCTCCACGTCGAGTTGCGGCTCGAGCGCGCGCACTTGTGCGGCGTCCAGCCAGCGCAGGTCGGTGAGGCCGTTGCGCGCGGCCTGCGCTTGAATACCGGCCAGACGAACACGCTGCGCTCCGCTGCTGGCCACCAGCAACTTGCCGCAGCGCCGGTGTTCGATGCCACGTGACGCGCAGTAGGCATACAGCAATTCCCGACCGCGCACGCACAGGCGCGCCTTGAGCGAGTCGGTCGCGTAGTAGATACCGGCATGGATGACTTCGCTGTTGCGCGAACTGCCGCCGGTGCCGATGGCACCCGTGCGTTCCAGCACCACCACATCCCGGCCCTGCAGCCCCAGGGCTCGCGCCACCGCGAGACCGACGACGCCGGCGCCGATCACGATTGCGTCGACTGTCTCCATGGCGCTCTGCCTTCAACAACTGCCGCTGGTTTTGCGGATTAGCCGATGTTCCCGTCGCCAATGAAATCGGCAGCCCATGGCTGCCGATTCTTGCCAGTCACGCGCCGGACTTGCCGGCTGCGCCTGGTCGGTGAGGGGATCACACTGTGGCCGAAAAGCCTCATGGATACTAGATCGATGACTGTAAATCTCTGATCCGTTCCCCGGTTTGTTCCCCGGTTCCAGTGACGCTGCCCCGTTTGCTGGGGTGTATCGAATTGTGGCGGGGAATGCGCATGGATGCTCACTTCTCCATCTTTTCTCTCGCGAAGTTACCCTGAAAGTTACCCGGCCGCGCGTTCGGTACCGACTTGCGACCCGCAATCTCGGCAGTGGATGAGCACCATGCACTTTCCGCGCGCTCGCGGCAGCGTGGGAGCAAAGCGGTCCGCAGAGACAACCCGCCTCAGGCTATGCGGTGTCAAGGCCGTAAAGTGCCTACCACTCAGGTTTGTAGTTTGGATCGGTGGTAGTCACCGATCCAGTCGCAAGCCATCCGTTTTTCGCATCCTCGACAAGTGCCCAAAGGAGGCTACCGCGACTAACTGGGAAAACTTGGCGGCCAGCAGCGGCACTCAGCGAAATGATGGTTTCGCATGGCGTTCGACAGCTCAGCAATTGCGAGTCTGCGGTAGCGAAGTTGTAAACGCCAGATTGCTTCCCTTGGTAGCCCACGACAAAAAGCGGAGCGGCTGCGATCCCTAGCTGCCTGTCATGTGCACTGAGTTCGCGTTGATAGCCGAACTCGCCGCCCTCGTGCCAAATCCAATGATGGGCGCCCCGCGGTGTGGGCGGGTCGAATCGATAGACCTTAGGTGGCGGCGACGCGGCGGCAAGAGCTCGCTCAGCCGCTTGAGCTACGCGTGCAGCATTCTCCCTGGCTCGCTTCATTGCAACGTCGCGCAGGTCGTCACACCGCCACTCTGGCATTTCGCATGCTTCCAGTGGGTCTTCGTCGTGCAAGCCCGCATCCCTGCGCGCCGCATCTCGGGCGTTCTTTCCTTGCTGCCACTCACGCGATATTCGGGCATGCCTTTCGGCTTCACGTGCGGCAACCTCTCCTTCCCCTGGCGATCGTTGACTGGTGCTCTTTTGCAGCAAGCCCCTGTCTCGAAGAGACTTGCAGATGTAAGCGCTATTAGGAAAGGCGGCAAAAGCACAATCCTCAATATCGTTGGGTTGCAGGTCTACGGCATATGCAAGCGGGGCTATCCCTGCTGCGAGCCAAACGATAGTGGCGACGCCGCGCCAGAGTTGATGTCCGTGTGCTATGAGGTGTCTCCCAGTTGATTCGATGCTGCGAAAGTCGTGTCTAACGGCTCGTGGCCTTGTGTACGACATAAATTGCCGGAGTCGTCATCGCAATTGATGAGGGCCATGCACTCGCGGGGTGCTCGCGCCGATGTCGGATGACAGCAGACCGGCGAGACACGGCCTCAGTCTAGTGTAGTGTTGCGTTCTGTTTGGAACTTAAACGCGCATTGGCCCGAATTACCTTCTGCAGGATGTCGGCAGCGCTCTTCGTCCAGATGAACGGCTTTGGTTTGATGTTGTGATGGACGACGTATTCATCAATGGCGGC
>JANXZA010000033.1 GCA_025355745.1 Rhizobacter sp.
GCCAACGACAAACCGCGTTGGAACTGCACTTGATTCATTGCCATGACCCACCCCTGAAGTTGATGAGGCCATCTTCTTCCTCGACTAGCTCATGGCGTGAGCTACACCGGGCTGGGCTGAGGAATGTCGCGAATCAGGACCTGTATTGCCGCATGCTTCCGGTCTTCAAGGCGGCGGGTGCGCGCGTCGTGGCGCCCGACCGGTTGGGCTTCGGCACGAGCCACAAACCGGTAGACGCCGCGACCCACACCTTCACCTTCCACCGCGAAATACTGTGCCGTCTGGTGCAGCGTCTGGACCTTCGCAACATCGTGCTGGTGGTGCAGGACTGGGGCGGCCTGCTGGGCCCGACCTTGCCGATGCAGGCGCCCGAGCGCTACGCCGGCCTGCAGGTGATGAACACTGCGTTTGCGACCGGCGACATGCCGCTCGGTCAGGGCTTTCTGGACTGGCGCGCGTTCAGCAACAAGAACCCGGATCTGGCGGTGGGCAAGCGTGCTGGCGCGCTTGTGTCCGCAGCTGACGCCGGCGGAAGCGGCGGCCTGCGACGCGCCTTTCCCGGACGCCAGCTACAAGGCCGGCGTCCGACGCTTCCCGAACTGGTCCCCGACCATCCGGATGCCGATGGTGCCGCGCTGTCGCGCGCCGCCCGCAGGTAGTTTCGCACCCAGTGGCAAGGGCGCAGCTGCATGGCGGTCGGCATGAAGGACCCGGTGCTTGGTCCATCCGAGATGCGCCATGTGCGCTCGCAGGTCAGCAACTGCCCGCTGCCGTTCGAGGTCGACAAGGGAGGACCTTCGTTCAGGAATGGGACGACGAGGTCGCGCGTGCGGCTTTGAAGGTGTGCTGGCCAGGCGGCGCGCCCGCAGCTTCAGCCCCCTGCGGCGGCGCGGGCTGAAGTCGACGCGTGCTGAGCGTTGCTGCGCTGGCCAGCTCACGGGCAGTGCACGGCTGGATTCCAGTCGTTGAAGATGCCGTCCCGGTTGTGTTCCCAGACCCACAAGTGCAGCTCGTAGAAGGTCGGCACGCCGTAGCGATTCGGGCTGCGCACCAAGTGGAACGGGTGGTTGAACAGCACCGGCGGCTGCGCGTTCTGCGCGTCCCACGCGGCCTGAAACACGATGTATTCGACGCCCAGCAAGTTCAGCTTGCCGTGCCTGGCCCGCTGGTACATCAGCGCCGCCGGGCGCAGCGGATCGAGCACCGTGCCGGTGAGCGCCCCATTCAGATAGTGAATGCCCATCCCACCCTGACCGGGCTCGGACACGCAGTCACCGGACAGGTCTGGAAACTTCACGTAGTGGGCTCGGATCGCCTCCTCCACGTCCATGAACGGCGCCGTGGCGCGCCGCACTTCGTTGATCAGTGCGTGAACCTTTTCGCTCGAATCGTGCGCGTCGCCGTGTCCGAAAGCCTGCGTCTGCGCGGTCAACAGCAATGCCAGCGCGCAGGCAGCGAGCGTCTTGACGGATGACTTCATGATGGGTCTCCAGAGTGTTCAGGGCTGATAGAAATAGGGATCGAGCACGCTCACCTCGGTAATGCGGTCTACCGGCAAACCGTTGCGGTCGGCGACCTTGCGGATCGCCTCGGGCGTCGGCGCGTCGTAGATGCAGAAGGTTCCCTTGCGGTCGGGCGTCACATAGGAGTGGACCCAGGTCACGCCGTGCTCAGCGTTGTTGGCGACGACCCCGGCGACGGCCTTGCGACCCTCCTCGTTCATCGGGATCGACAGACCGTCGGGGAAGCTGCGTTCGATCAGGTAGCGGGGCATGGCGGCGTTCCTTGTGCAGATCGACGGCACGGCGCCGTCGACGACGAGGATGAGCGCGGTGGCTTGCCGCCGCCTCGGCAAACCTGCCTACTTTGGCGTCGGCGCTTGCCCAGGTTGCCCTGCAGCCGCCTCGAGGCCGGCGCGCTGTGCCGCCTGGATCGCGGCCACACGCGAGTCGACACCGAGCTTGGCGAATACCGCAGCGAGGTGGTGGTCGACGGTGCGCACCGAGCGCGACAGGCGCTGCGCGATCTCGGCATTGCGCAGCCCCTTGCACAGCAGCTGC
This sequence comes from Rhizobacter sp., assembly GCA_025355745.1. GTDB lineage: Bacteria > Pseudomonadota > Gammaproteobacteria > Burkholderiales > Burkholderiaceae_C > LMDS01. The sequence goes on from JANXZA010000033.1 coordinate 2,061, forward strand.
AAGACCTGCAGTTCGCGCGCCGTCAGGCTGAAAGGATGTTCCCGCGTAGCGCTGCGCGGCCCGCGCACGAGACCGCGCACACCGGCCGCGTGCAGGCACTGGCGCAAGGCGTCGGCGGCGGGCCGGGCGCCCAGACGTTCGAAGATGGACAGCGCCGCGCGCTGGCTGTCGGCGTCGCCATCGGCCAGCGCGCGTGCCTCCTCAAAGGGGCAAGCCAGTTCGTGCCAGGCCGACGCCGCCTCGCGCCATCGGCCGGCGATCTGCAGCGCGTAAGGCACGGCAGCGTAGTCGGGCAGCTCGACCGCTGCGCCCGCGCGCCACAGCCACCAACTCATTTCGCCGACCAACCAGGCATGGCGGTGCGCGGTGGCACGCCCAAGTTCGGCCTGCGCCTCGTCGATGCAGCGCGCCGGGTCGCCTTCGAGCCACGCGGCTTCCGCGCGAACGGCGCGCACCGGCGCCAGGTAATTCAAGTGTCCCGAACCGACTGCCAGGCGAAGTGCTTCGTCGAGCGCGCCCCAGACGCCGGCATCGCCCCGCCTGGCCCGCAGCCGGCCTAGCGCAAGGTGCGCATTGAGCAGGCCCATCCTCGATTCGAGTCCGCTGTCCAGCACGCGATTGGCCAACTCGCCCGCGTCGTTCCAGCGGCCGAGGTGGAGCCAGCACACGGCCAGCGAACTTTGTGCAATCGCGGCGTCCATCTGCAGCTCGTCGGCAATCGCGATGGCATCGGCGAGGTGGCCTTCGGCCCGCGCGAACTGGTGCCTCCCGATCGCCAGCTCGCCGAGGTTGATCTGGGCACTGAACACCTGCGAGCCGCGTCCGGCGGCGCGCGCGAGCTAACGGCTGCGCTCGAGCAGCGCGCAGCCGGCTTCGTGGTCGCTCATCGCCAGCGCGGTGCCCTGCGAATTGAGTGCCGAGGCAATCGTCTCGACATCGCCAAAGCCTTCTGCCAATGCAATGGCCTGCTCGCTGGCGCGGATCGCCTCTTCCTCCTTGCTGCGCAGCATGCTGAGGTGGGCCTGGGTGCGCCAGGCACAGGCGAGCTCGCGGCACGGTGGCAGCGGCCGCAGCAGGTCGAAGGCGCGTTGCAGCGCGTCGTCGGCCTCGGCGTTGCGGCCGACATCGACGAGCAGATTGGTCAGCCTGCACAGGTTCTCGGCCTGCCGGGCGACATCGCCCAACTGCTGTCGCAGCTCGATCACCTTCTGGCGTGCCTCGATGCCGGCGTGTGGCTTGCCCACGGCGAGACATTCCAGCGCAAACGCCTCGAGCAGCTCGGCGCGCGCTGCCGCCGGCAACGCGTCGGCAAAACGCAAGGCACGCGCGTACTGCGCCTGTGCCTCGCGGCGCGCGCCGACCGCCGCAGCCTGGCGTGCCGCGCGCGGGGCGAACTCGAGCGCGGCGTCGCGGTCCTGTGCGGCCTCGGCGTGGTGCGCCAAGCGTGCGAAGTCGATGCCGGGCGCCGCGCGCAGCGTCTGCAGCGTGCGCCGGTGCAAGGTCTGTCGACGCGTTGCCGAAAGCGATTCGAGCACCGCCCTGCGCGCGAGTTCGTGACGGAATTCAAGCGTCGCGCCGACCTCGCGCAGCACCCCGGCGGCGAGGCACTGCTCGATCATCGTGGCGTCGGAATCGACCACCGCCGCGAGCAGCGCAAGCTCGATGCGAAGCCCCATGACCGCGGCGGCTTCAAGCACTTCGCGGGCCGGCGCTGGCAGGCGCGCGGCGCGCGCAAGCACGGCGTCGCGCACCGTCGGCGGTACGCCGGCGGCGTCGCCGAGCGCGAGCAACTCGGTCGCGAAGAAGGGGTTGCCGCCACTGACCCGGTAAACGACCGCCGCGTCGATCGCGAGCGTTCCGACCAGTTCGCGCACGGCGTCGGGCGACAGCGGCGCCAGGCCGATGCGCACCGCACCGGGCAAGGCACCGAGCACGCGCCGCAGCGGGTGCGTCGTGCCGACTTCGTCGTCGCGGTAGGTGACCAGCAGCAGGGTGTGGGTGCGCTCGATGCGGCGGCCGAGGTAGGCGAGCAGGTCGAGCGTGGCCTCGTCGGCCCAGTGCAGATCCTCGAACACGACGCAGTGCGCCTCACGCCCGAGGGCGTCGAGCACAGCCGCGAAGATTTCAAGGCGCCCGGCGTCGCGGGTGAGTGCGGTGCGCACGCCGACGCCCATGCCCCCGGCCATGTCACGCAGGGGCCCAGGGGCTGCGGCGTGTGCAGCGGATCGCAAGCGCCCCAGAGCGGCCGCGCGGCGCAGGAAGAAGCGGATTGCGTGAACACGCGCAACAGCGAGGTCTTGCCGATGCCGGCCTCGCCGCTGACGAATGCAACCCGTCCCGAACCCGACTGCACCTGCTCAAGCAGTTGCGACAGCCGGTCCAGCGCGTCGCGTCGTTCAAGCAGCGTGAACATGCGTTGGATTCTGGGCAACTTTGTGCCCGGCGGCTGCGACGCAGTCAGGCCTCTCGCCAGCGGCTCATCGCGGGTCTTGCTGGGGGCCGGACGTGGTGACCGGAACCGGCCGCTCGATGGCATCCTTGTCAATGTCGTCACATCCACCGATCGAAACCAATTGCCCCGTGACCACGCCCCGATGCTTTGCCGACCTGCTCTTCGAAGCCACCGCTATCGGCTGGGCATGTCAGCAACGTCCGGCCCGGACGGCACCCGCCGCAATGCCGTGATCACCGCGCGCAACCGCTGTGCGTACGCCGCGCCAGGAACGCCTTGGCGCAATGCAGCGGCAAGCCATTGAGTACGCTGAGTTTCAGGGTTAGCCTCGTGAGCGGCGCGGCCTTCAAGTGCCTCCTTCAGCGCCCGCAGCTTCAAACCGCGCCGCGCCGCTTGCAGCTCGGGGGTGGCCGGCAGGTTCAGCGCGGCTTCCAGTTGCAGCAGCAGGTCTTCCATTGCCGATTCGGTCAGCGGGCCGGGCGCCACCGGCTGCGACCAGCGTTGATCGAGCGCCTGCTGCCAGGCCACTGGCAAGGCGTCGAGCGACGCCCAGCGGTCGGTGAGATCGGGCCCGCCCGGCGCCGCTGCTTCGCGCTCGTCGCACAGCCCGAGCCTGGCCGCCAACGTGTCGCAGCGGGCTTGCCAGCGGCGCCGTTCGCGGTGCTCAAGCGCCTGCACCACGGCGGCGCGAGCGCTTCGAAACCGAGCGTCGATCGAGCCGGCTGCGGCGCCCGGCAATTCCATCGGCTGACGCCAGGCGCGGTCGATTTCACCGAGCGTGCGCCACACGTCGTCAGCCCCGGCATCGGCAGCGGCAGCGCTGGCTGACAGCCGCGCCAGCAGCGCCTCACGCGCCGCCAGGTTGGCCGCGAGCTCGACGTCGCGGGCGTTGAATGCGGCTTCACGCTGCGCGAACGCGGCATCGGTGGCCGCTTTGAAGCGGGCCCACAGTGCGCCCTCCGCCGCGCGGGCCAGCGGCAGCCTGCGGGCCTGGTGTTGCCACTCGGCTTGCAACTCGCGCACACGCGGCGCGGCGTCGCGCAGCGCGGGGTTGCGCACCACGTCGGCAGCCAACACATCGGCGCGAACGATCAACTGCTCGCGCAGCGCCTCGGCCTCGCGCCGCGCTTCGCGCAGCGGCGCCTCGATGCGTTCCAGGCTCGCGTGCTGGCGCTGCGCCAGCGCGGCTCTGGCGCCGGCCGGCACGGTGTGCTCGACCGGGCCAAGCTGGCGCCACGCGAGCTGGAAGTCGCCGAGTGCCCGCAGCCGTTCTTTCCAGTCCGGCGGGATGGCTTCGGCGGGTGTCGCGTCCGGCCCCATGTCCGACGTGGCCGCCGGAGCCGGCACGGCATCGAGCGCGTCGAGCAGCGCCTGGCGCGCACGCAGGTTGTCGTGGCGCGCCGCCTTCAACAGCACCTGTTGCGCCGCGACGGGTGCGTGCGCGGTCTGCAAGGCCGCGTCGAAGCGCTGCCAGCGTGACGGGTCGACAGTGGCTCCGGCGCGGCCGGTCTCGCCCCAGCGCAGGCGCAGCGCCTGAATGCTCGCGGCATGCGTCTTGAGGTGCAGCTTCGGTGCGGCGCTGGCCTGGGAATCGGCGGCCGCCAGCGTGAGTGCGGCCAGTGCGTCGGCTTGCGCCAACAGCGCATCGATCGCCTGGGCGCCGCCCCACTGCTGCCAGTCGCGCAGCCGCGCCTGTTCAATGTGCAAGGCCTGGCGACGCGCGCGCGTGCTGTCGCTCAGGGTGGCGGCAATGGTGCCGTGCAGCGCGGTGTCGACATCGCGCAGATGGTGCTGGAGTTCAGCGACGCGGCCGGCGGCCAGCGCGGCCTCGGCGCGGTTCATCAGGTCGTCGATCAGCGCGTCGAATTGCCGGCGTTGTTCGGGGCTGTTGGTCAACGCGGGCCGGGTCGGCGCCGCCGTGATCGCTGCGGGCTCGGCCGCAGCCGTGTCCAACGCCATCGCCATCGCCACCGCCTGCGCCGCAAGCGCACTCTGGTGGGCTTCGGCAGCGCGGGTGGCGGCTTGCTGCGCCGCCTCGATCGCGGCCTGCAAGGCCTGATCGAGCGCGGCCGTGGCCGGCACCTCGGGGCGGGCAGCACGCAGCGCCGCAGCCGCTTCGCAGCGCTGCGCCATGGTGTCGGCATCTTCGGTGGCGCCGGGCTGCAATCCGGCCCGTGCCTGTCCGGCCTCGATGCGCCAGCGGTGTACCCGCTGCTGCTGTTCGCCCAGCGCCTGCACGGTGGCATCCAGGCGGCCGCGCAGTTCGGTGAAGGCGGCATGTTGGTCCGCGCTGATCAGGTTCGCGTCGAGCGCCTGCCAATCGCGGTCGAGTGCGACGAGGTGATTCGCAGCCGGCAGTGCCTCGGCGGCCAGGCCGGTGGCGGTGTCGATCAAGGCGTGCGCGCGAGCGCGGGCCTCGCGCTGCGCCACGGCCGCAACCCACCGCAGCTTGGCGGCGCGGTGGACCCGGCTGTCGTGGCCGCGCAGCGCGCGCTCGGCCCGCTTCAGCGCGTCTTCGCTGTGCAGCGCGGCGACGGCGGCACTGCGGATGTCGAGCGGCGCCGCCGTTAGCGCGAGCCGCAACAGCGCGTCGTCATCGCCCTTTGCAGCGGCCAACTGGGCGGCCAACTGGGCGACCCATTCGGCCCGCGCGGCCTCGGCCTGCGGCAGTTGTCTCTCGACCGGCTCGGGCGCCTGAAGGACAGTGCCAGCGCCTGAAGCTACCAGGCCGCGACGTTTCTTGAAGAGCCAGCTCAGCATCGGATGGGGGTTCGAAGGATGGGGGGAAAAGCGGGGGCGGCGAAGCCGCGAGCCGCAGTGTAGATGCCGCCAACATGGACACACGGGGACCCACGCCGCGCGCCCCGACCCGACGGCCACCGGCTCGTCAGCGGCGCAGCGTGAGGCCTCGCAACAGCGGCTTCACGCAGCGCGCGAGCAGCAGGCAGAGCGCCAGACCGGCCAGCGCAAAGCGACCCTCGACGCGCACCGCCGTGGCCCGCGCCAGCGCTGCCGACGACATCGCCGCCGCCAGCCCCGGCGCCGTTTCCAGCCGATGGAACGCCATGCCCTGCTCGCCGGCAAGCAGGCGCAAATAACCTTCGCGCAGCGCCGAAAGATGTTCCGCACCGGGCACCGCACCGAGCGCCGGCGCGGCATCGGCGGCACGGTCATCGACCAGGGCTTCGTTGCCGACACTGGCACCGCGCCCCTGGCTGCGCGGATCCGTCTGCATGACTTCGTCGGCGCGCCAGAAGCCGAGTGGCCGGCCTTGCGGATCGGTCTTCGGAATCGGCGACGGCAGCAGATCGCCGACGCCCACGATCAGCCCCGCCACCTCGCCCGGCTTGTCGTCAAAGGCCGGGCGGTAGCGCGGGTTCAGTGGCGGCGCCTCCTGGCCGTCGGTGATGAAGACCAGCGACGGCGTGCCCGGCAACTGCTTGGCAATGCCGATGCCGCTGTGCACGCCTTTCGCGATCTCGCTGTTGCCGGCCCAGGCCATGCGCGTGTCGATCTGCGCCAGCGTCGAGCGCAGTTCGCGCAGGTTGGCGCAGACCTCGACCGGCGCCAGCAGCAGGTACGAGCGGTACTCGGTGAAGATGGCCCAGCCGAGCTTCGAGCCGCAAGGCAGTTGCAGCAGCGACTCGCGCAAGGCGTGCTTCGCGAACGCCAGGCGCGAGACCGGTTTGCCGTCCAGCTGCGTGTCGGTCACGTTCATGCTCTGGGTCACATCGAGCACCACCACATGCTCGAAGCGCGGGCGCATCAGACTAACGCCGGGGTTCAGGAAGCTCGCAGCCAGCGCGAGTGCGGCGGCGACCAGCAGCCAGCGGTCGGCGTGCGCGCGGAATGAGGCTCGCACCGATGTGTACAGTGAAGCACGCAGCGCGGCCCGTACCCGCGACCATCCCCTCATGGCAAGCCCGGCGAGTAGCCGCGCATCGTGGTGGCGGCGCGTTCGGCGTCGCGCGGGGACTCGGGCGGCGCGGCGTCGAGTGCTTCGTCGGGGTCGGGCAGCAGGCGTTGCGCGCGCTCCAGGTTGTAGCGCGCGGCCCAGTGCTGCGGCTCGTCTCGCAGCACGTCGCGGTACATCTCTTTGGCGAGCTCGATCAGCGCGATGGCCTGGCCCGGCTGGGCGCCGGCCCGCACCACAAGCGCCTGGCGCAGCAGCAGGTTGGCGCTGTTGTAGCGCGCCGCCTGGCCGAGCGCCGAGTCGCCCTGCAGCGGGCGGTAGCGTTGCAGCGCCTGCTCGTGCGCACCGCTGGCGGCGGCAGCAAAGGCTTGCGCGAAGTGCAGTTCGGCCGGCCCATCCTTGCCGTCACCCGCCACGGGGCCTGCGACGATGAGCGCGTTCCAACGCTCTTGCCGCCACAGGTGTGCAGCGTCGATCATGGCGCCGATGGCGAGCAGCGCCAGCAGCACCAGCACCGCACGGGTTCGCCTGCGGCTGACGCCGATCGTCATGCCCTTCTTTGTGTCCTTCCCGGTCCCCATCCCTATGCCCACCGTCGAATCTCCATCAGGCTGGCGCCCAGCAATAGCAGCACCGCCGCCAGCGCGGCGCCGAAGCACAGCGGCGCCAGCTCGTGGCGCGGCACGGTGTCGAGGTAGGTGATGGGCAGGTTCTCGAGCTGGTTCACGGCCTCGATGGCTTGCTGCAGCGCGTCGCTGTTGCTGGCTTCGTAAGCGCGGTATGGCGTGCCCATCGATTCAAAGAAGCGGTGCAGCACGTACTCGGGCACGGTGTCGGCGTTCTCCGGCGCCTCGCCGGTTTCGAGCTTAAGCCCCGGGCTGTTGCCGGAACGCAGGTAGAGCCAGTAGATCGCGACGCGCTGCTTGCGCACCTGATAGGCAATGCGCTCGCGGGTGTCGTCATCGAGCCGGTCGCCGCCGTCGGACACCAGCATCACGATGCGCGAGCCGGTGTACGGCCGGTCGTCGAACGACGCCAGCGCCGCTTCAAGCGCCAGGCCGATGTTGGTTTCCGACAGCCCGCGGCCGATGTTGCCGGCGGCGATGGCGGCCTGGATCACGGCTTCCTTCTGCGTGAATTCGAGCACCCGGATCGGCAAGGTGCTGAAGACGATCATGCCGAACAGGTCGCTGGTCCGCTTCGCGGCAAAGTCGGACAACAACTGGCGCGCGACCTTGCCCTTCGAGTTGCGCAGCCGCCCCGGAGACTGGCTGCTGTAGTAGTCGATCGCCTCGACACCGGTGCCCTTGGGCACCGGGCCGGCCGGGCGTGCGCCGGCGAAGCCTTGATCCATGCTGCGGCTGCGGTCGAGCACCAGCACGATCTCGGCGCCCTGGCCAACGCGCTCGACCTCGACCTCGGGCCGGTACGGGCCGGCCAGGCCAATCACCAGTGCAGCGAGCGCCAAGGCGCCGGCGCCACGCAGCGCGGCCGCGAGTGCGTTCGACAGTCTGTCCGGCGGCATGAAGCCCGGCCAGGCGTGCTCAAGCGGTCGGCCCGGCACCACCCACAGTGGCAGCAGCGCGAGCGGCAGCAAGGCCAGCCACCACGGCTGGTCGAAGCTCATGCTGCGCCTCGCTCGGCATCGCGGCAGCGGCCGCAGAAGGCGATGAGCCAGGGCAGCAGGTCGGCATCGGGGTCGGCCGCATGAGGGCTCGTGGCACGCCCAACTTGCGGCGCGAAGAACTCGCGGTTCGACAGCCGAAGGAACTCGACGAGGTCGTCGCGCAGCGGTCGGAAGCGCGGTTGTGCGGTGACGAACCGGTCGATGCCGGCCTCGAACACGACCTCGCCGGCGCTCGCATTCAAGGCTGCATGCAGGCGTTGAATCGCGGCGCGCGCGGCGCGCGGCGCGCCGTTAGTTGCATCAACATCTGGCAGCGCCCGCAGCCTGCGCAGACCACGCCAGGCGCGATTGAACGGCCGCTGCGAACGCGCCCACCACGGCGCGCCGAGGTACACCTGCGCCAGGTAGCCGAGCAGCAGCAGGGCCACCACACCCTCGGCCAGCAGGCGCCAGCGAGTGGCCGTGGTGGTGATCAACGGTGGCCCGGCATCGGGCTGCAGGTCGCCCAGGCCGCGGCGCGGCGACACGTCAATCGGCGCGAGCGGCGATACCGTGACCGGCCAGGGTTCGATGCGCAATACCTGTTCGCGCGGCGCGCCGACGAAGCGCAGGTTGAGGGTCGGTGTCTCGAGCGTGCGGGTCTGCGCGGGCGAGAGGAACACCTGGTAATCGAGCGTCAGTGTGAGGGCGCGGCCGCCCGCCTCCGGCGAGCTGCTGCGAACCACGCTGCGCAGTTCCAGCGCCTTGCCGCGTGCGCCCGGCCTCGGCAGGCTGGCCTCGTCGAGCACCAGGCCGGTGGGCACATGGACCTGCACGCTGCCCGACACCACATCGCCGACCTGGTAGCCGAACGCGCGCGGCTCGACGGTGGTGGCGGTCAGCACGGGCTGGGCGTCGAGCGCGCTTGCGGGCGTGGCGAACAGCGCGCAGATCAAACTCAGGGTTCGCATGCCGACCCTCATGAATGAAAGTGCCGCGTCACCGCGTCGGCGTCAAAACCGGCTTCGATGAACAGCGGCTTCAGCCGGTGGGCGCGGAACAATTGCAGCAGCGCATCGCGGCGCTGTTGCAGCGCCTCAAACCACTGCTCGCGCAGCGCGGCGCGCCACCCGACGAGGCGGCGCCGGCCGGTTTCCGGATCGACGATGTGGGCCAGGCCGAAGCGCGCGGTCAAGGTCAATTCGACCGCATCCCACATCACCACCGGCACCAGATCGTGGTGTGCCATCGACGCCAGTACGCCTTCGACCTCGGCCAGCGGGAGGTGGAAGTCCGAGACCAGGAACACCAGCGCGCGCTGCCGGCCGAGGTGCCGGTGGGCGCTTGAAAGCGCGTGCGCCGACGCGCCGGACGGACCACCCAGTTGCAGCGACCGCAAGGTCCGCGCGAGCCTCGTGCCAGCGCCGCGCGCGCGGGTCGGCAGCAGCAGCAGATCGGTGCGCAGCGTCGCATCACACCCGACGAAGCCGAAGCTGTCGCCACTGCGCCAGGCGGACACACTCAGGCTGTCGACGAAGTCGGCCACGACATCGAGCCGGCGCCGCGCCCCAACGAACCCCATCGACGCCGACAGGTCGGCCACCATCACCACCGGCACCGCCTTGCGCTGGCTGTAGACGCGCACCTTCCAGTCGCCGAACGGGTCGCGCAGGCTGGCGTGCAGGTCGAGCCGGCGCGGATCGGGCGCGTCGAGCAGGCCGGCCTGGCCGCGGTACTCGAAGCCGCTGTCGCCGCGCGAGCTGCGGTGCCGGCCAGGGAAGTGGCCGAGCACCTGCGAACCGATGCGGTAGTGCAGTTCGGGCACGCGGGTCGTCACCGCTGATAGGTTTGCCAGCATCGGAACCCGCAGCGCATGTCAGCCGGCGCCGGGCCGCCCCAAGGCGGCTGAGCGCCCCCTCGGGGGGCAGGAGCGAAGCGACGTGGGGGTTGGCATGTCAGCCGGCGCCGGGCCGCCCCAAGGCGGCTGAGCGCCCCCTCGGGGGGCAGGAGCGAAGCGACGTGGGGGCTGTCATGTCAGCCGGCGCCGGGCCGCCCCAAGGCGGCTGAGCGCCCCCCGGGGGCAGGAGCGAAGCGACGGGGGGCTGTCATCTCAGGGCGCCGCCACGCGCGCCAGGATGGCGCTCATCAGCGGGCCCGAGATCTCGTGCCGGCGCAGCTCGTAGACCGGCTGGTAGCACAGCCGGTGCGCGATCGTCTCGACGAACACGGCCTGCACATCTTCCGGCGTGACATGGTCGCGGTCGTCGAGCCAGGCCGCCACGCGCGCGGCGCGCAGCAGCAGGCTCATGCCGCGCGGGCTGGCGCCGGCCAGCATCAGCTGCGCGCTGTCGAGGTCCGACAACTGCACCCCGTATTCGGCCGGCGCGGCGGTGGCGCGCCACAGCGCCAGTGCGTAAGTCTGCAGCGCCTCGGAGGCCTGCACGCTTTGCTGGATCACGGCGCCGACCTGGTTCAGTTCCCGGTGCGCGACCATCGCGCTGGCGAGCGAGGCGACGAGCCTGTCGGCGTCATGAAAGCGCGGGTCGAACATCAACGCGCGACGGTCGGCATCGGTGGCTGGCGCGTCGATCGTCACCTCCATCATGAAGCGATCCCGCGCGGCGGACGAGATCTCGAAGGTCTCTTCGCGCTCGACCCGGTTCCGGTCGGCGAACACCAGCAGGTGCGGGAAGCGGTGCTCGCGGTTGAAGGCCGAAACGCTGCGCTCGGCCATCACCCGCAGCAGCAGCGAATGGACTTGCGGGCGGGCCCGGTTGATCTCGTTGAAGAAGAAGATCGCCAGGCTCTCGCCGTGCCGGATCAAGGGCCCGGGGTCGACCGCCGGCCGCCCTTCGGCGCTGATGTAGGTGTAGTAGATCAGGTCGTTCGGCATCAGGTCGATGGTGCCCTCGGTGCGCGCGAAGTCACCGCCCAGCACCTGCGCGAAGGCGCGCAGCAGGGTCGTCTTGCCGACGCCCACATCGCCCTGCAGCAGCACATGGCCGCGCGCGAACACTGCCGTGTTGACAAGGCGGATGACGCGCGCCTGGCCGATCACGGCGCGGCCCACTTCGGCCTCGATGGCGAGTGCGCGGTGGCGCCAGTCGCTCAGCAGCGCGTCGTTGCGATCCATCTCGGGCCTTTCATGGTCTGGTGACGGCCGCAGCGCCGCACGCCGGCCTAGTCGAACGCATAGTGCACGCCCGCCCAGGCGCCGCGCGGCGTGCCGTTGCCGCGGAACTGCTCGGCGCGCGCGTTGGCCGGGTCGAAGCCCATCGAGGCGCCGGTGAAGACGTTGTCGCCGAGCACGCCGAAGTTCGCGTAGCGGCGGTTGAAGACGTTGTCGACGCGGGCGAAGAGTTGCAGCTTCGGACTGACCTGATAACGCGTGTCGAGATTCAACAGCGCGTAGCCCGGCACCCGGCCGCTGGCATCGAGGTTGTTCTCGTCGCCGCGCGCGTACTGAGCGCTGGCGATCTGCAGGTTCGCCGCGATGCTCCACGGCGCCGTCAGATTCATCTCGAGGCGCGCCTTCAACGCGTGGCGCGGGATCGACGGAATGCGGTCGCCGCGCTTCACGCTGATGGCACCGTTCGCATCGGCGCTGGAGTTGCTCGGGCTGTTTTCGACGAAGCCGGTGAGGTAGCGCGCGTCGATGAAGTTGTAGCGCAGCGTCACGGTGGCGGTGCCCAGGCGCGTGCTGGCGCCGGCCTCCAGACCCTGGCGGCGCGTCGTGCCGACGTTCTGAAAGTAGCCGGCATTCAAGGCCACACCGTTGCTGCTGACGAACTGCAGGTCGTCCTTCAGATCGGTGCGAAACAGCGCCAGGCTCCAGGTCGTGGCGTCACCCAGCTTGCCGCGCCCGCCGACCTCGAAGGTCTGCGAGACGATCTTCTTCAGCGGCGGGTCGGCGAGGAAATTGTTCGGCAGTTTGCACGGCGCGTTCGGGTCGGCGCAGGTCAGCTCGATGGCGGTCGGCGCGCGCATGCCTTCGGCGTATCCGACATACAAGGTCAGCGCCCTGCTCGGGTTGAAGTTCAGCCCGATCGCCGGGTTGAAGCGCGTGAAGCGGTGCGTGCCGTTCAGCTCGGGCGCCGTGCCGCTGCGGTCTTCGATGCGCACGTCGGCGCGGTTCAGGCGCCCGGCCAGGGTCAGCGTCCAGCGCTCGTCGAGGTCGAGTGAATCGGAGACGAAGGCACCGAGGTGGCGGGTGCTCGAGTCGGCGTCGGTGTCGGTCTGAAACGCACCGGTGCCCACCGCCCCGCGGTCGGCACCGAACGCCGCCTCTTGCGATGCGCGGCTGAAGCGCGCGCGGCCCGCGTCGACGCTGACGCCGAGCACCAGTTTGTTGGCCCGCCCGCCGAGCGGCGCCGTGTGTGCGAGCTGCACGCCCAGGCCCTGGCTGCGCTGCGCGATCGTCGAGGCATCGTTGAACGCCTGGACCGGATCGGCGGGGCCGAAGTTGGCGTTGACGTTGCTGCTCACGCTGCGGTTCGTGTAGTCGCGGCCATAGGCATTGCCGCTGAGCAGCAGGGTTTCCGTCAGCGCGTGGCTGGCCTTCAACGCGACCAGCGTGGCGCGGTTGATGTTCTGGTCGGGGTAGGTGTAGGCCTGGCGGATGTCGGGGAAGCTGAGCGGCAGCGTTTGCGTCGCGGCCAGGCGGTTGTCGGCGCCGCTGAGGCTGAGTTCGATGTCGCTGCGCTCGTCCTGCCAGCCGACCTTGGCGAACCCCTGGCGCACGCGGCTGGCGTTGTGCTCGGCCCAGCCGGAGTCGCGCGCATCGTTGGCGGTGACGAACCAGTCCCAGGCGCCGTGCTTGCCGCCGGTCTCGACCAGCAGCGTGCGGCGCCCGAACGAGCCGCCTGACGCGGTCAGCGCGCCGCCCGGCGCGTTCGGGTATTCGGTTGCGCCGCGCTTGCTGTACAGCGCGATCGCGCCGCCCAGCGTGTTCAGCCCGAAGGCCGGGTTCGAGCCGGGAATCAACTGGATGCTGGCGATCGCCGACTGCGGGATCAGGTCCCAGTTGACCGCGTCGCCGAAGGGTTCGTTGATGCGCACGCCGTCGAAGAAGACCGAGATCGCCTGCGGCGTGCCGAGCAGGGGCGAGGCGGTGAAGCCGCGAAAGTTGATGTCGGGCTGGTACGGGTTGCCTTGCGCGGCGTTGACCGTGATGCTGGTCGCGTTCTGCTCCAGGAATTCGGTCAGGTTGCCGGCGCGTTGCAGGCGCAGATCGCGGCCGGTGAACACCTGTGCGTTCGCCGGCAGCTTGCTCAGGGCCACGCCCGAACCTGGCAGCGGCGTGGTGGTGATCACTTCAACGTTTGGCAGCTTGACCTCGGGCGCCAGCGCAATGACCTGCGCGCCAGCCGCCATTGCGGTGCCGGCAAGGCCAGCGGCGCAAGCAGCCCGCATGGTCGCTCGCTTCAGGTACGGGGTTGGGATGCGGGCGTTGCAGGCTCGGGCCTCTGACATGGGTTCGGGCGGCTCGGGGCCGTGTGACGGGGTTGCGAAAGTTTCATTGCCATCCGCTGTCAGAGCTGCCGGTGGCGCATGGTCGAGTGCAGCACAGAGCAGCAATTGCCGGGCCCAACCGCCGATGCACAGGGTCGCTTGCCGTCATGCCGTGCAGCGTGTGCGGCGCCGCAGTGTGAGGCCAGCGGCAACCCTCAGCCCTCAGTGCTTCACCTCATGTTGCAGCTCGTTGCCGGCGCGCGGCGGCGCGCATCGGCAGCGCGTGGCTTGACACTGGAACACTGTGTGCCGAAAGTGATTGCCACAGTTCTGGCGCAGCATTGGCTTCATATCCGGAACAGGAAATCACCTTGCGCGGCCACATCCGGGCTGACCCTAGTGCGAGCGCCGCGAGCGGATCGAAAAGAGCCGACGAGAAGCCTTCGAGGGTGTCGAACGACCGGGTTATTCCTTAGGAATTGGGCGCCGATGGGGTCGGCCGCGCGCTTCACGCCCAGCGTTGAATGGGTCGGCCGCGCGCGTTTCAAAACAGGCTCGCAACTTGCAATCAGGCACGCGCCGGCATACCTCAAGGCGCACGGCCGTCGTCCTCTCAGCGGGTCACTGCGAGGGGCTGTGGTGTTCTTAAATCTGGAGACTTCAATGCAAATTTCGGGGCAACAACTCGGGCGCCCATGGCGTCTTGCAGCAGCAGCGCTGCTCGCGGTTCCGGTGCTGGCATTCGCCAACCCGGACGTCGAGAAGAACATCGCCAATTCAAAGAATTGGGCGATGCAGGCGGGCGACATGTTCAACCAGCGCTACACCAAGCTGAACCAGATCAACACGGGCAACGTCGCCAAGATGCAGGTCGCGTGGACCTTCTCTACCGGCGTGCTGCGCGGCCATGAAGGCTCGCCACTGGTGATCGACGGCAAGATGTACCTGCACTCGCCGTTTCCCAACAAGGTCTTCGCCGTCGACCTCGACACCCAGAAGATCCTCTGGAAGTACGAGCCCAAGCAAGACCCGGCCGTGATCCCGCAGATGTGCTGCGACACCGTGAACCGCGGCCTGGCGTATGCCGAAGGCAAGATCTTCCTGCAGCAGGCCGACAGCATGCTGCTGGCGCTCGACGCCAAGACCGGCAAGGTGATCTGGAGCGTCAAGAACGGCGACCCGAAGCTCGGTGCCGTGAATACCAACGCGCCGCACGTTTTCAAGGACAAGGTCATCACCGGCATCAGCGGTGGCGAGTGGGGCGTGCGCGGCTTCCTGGCCGCCTACGACATCAACACCGGCAAGCAGGTCTGGAAGGGCTACAGCGTCGGCCCCGATGCCGAGATGCTGATGGACCCGGACAAGACCATGACCTGGACCAACGGTGCGATGGCACCGGTCGGCAAGGACTCTTCGCTGAAGACCTGGAAGGGCGATCAGTGGAAGACCGGCGGCGGCACCACCTGGGGCTGGTTCAGCTACGACAAGGCGACCAATGCCGTGTACTACGGCACCGGCAACCCTTCCACCTGGAACCCGGCGCAGCGCCCGGGCGACAACAAGTGGTCGATGACGATCTTCGCGCGTGACGTCGACACCGGCATGGCGAAATGGGTCTATCAGATGACGCCGTTCGACGAGTGGGACTTCGACGGCATCAACGAAATGATCCTGGCCGACATCGATGTGAAGGGCAAGCCGACCAAGGCCCTGGTGCACTTCGACCGCAACGGCTTCGGCTACACGCTCGACCGCGTGACCGGCGCGCTGTTGGTGGCCGAAAAGTACGACCCGAAGGTGAACTGGGCTACCCACGTCGACATGAAGACGGGCCGCCCGCAAGTGGTCTCCAAGTATTCCACCGCGCAAGGCGGGCCTGATGTCAACACCAAGGGCATCTGCCCGGCGGCGCTGGGCAGCAAGGACCAGCAGCCGGCGTCGTTCGACCCCGAGACCAAGCTCTTCTACGTGCCGACCAACCATGTCTGCATGGACTACGAGCCCTTCAAGGTCGAATACACCGCCGGCCAGCCGTATGTGGGTGCGACGCTGTCGATGTTCCCGGCGCCGGGCAGCCACGGCGGCATGGGCAACTTCATCGCCTGGAACGCCGGCACCGGCAAGATCGAGCAAAGCCACGCCGAGAAGTTCTCGGTCTGGAGCGGCTCGCTCAACACCGCTGGCGGTCTGTCGTGCTACGGCACGCTCGAGGGTTACCTGAAGTGCGTTGACAAGAAGGACATCAACAAGGAGTTGTTCAAGTTCAAGACGCCGTCGGGCATCATCGGCAACGTGTTCTCTTATGAGCACAAGGGCAAGCAATACATCGGCGTGTTCTCGGGCATTGGCGGCTGGGCCGGCATCGGCATGGCAGCGGGCCTCGAGAAAGACGCGGATGGCCTGGGGGCCGTCGGCGGCTACAAGGAACTCAGCCAATACACCGAACTCGGAGGTTCGTTGACGGTGTTCGCCTTGCCCAACTGAGGCAGTATCGGGGGGCTTGAGCCATTGAATGGCCGCAGCCCCTGACCGAATCGAAGACCGAATCGAAGACCGAATCGGGATATCGAACAGGGATATCGAACAGGGATCCCGAAACGGGATCTCGAACCGGGGGATGGCCGCCGCAAGGAAGCCGTCTCCCTTTTTCGTTGAGTTGATTGAACCCAGAGGATTGCCCGACCATGAAAGTGAAGACGTTCCTGCTGCCCGCCTTGCTGTGTCTGGCGGGCGCCGCACACACTGCCGATGCCCCCATCAAAGTGGTCGAAGGCTACAAGGTCGATGCCGAGACGATGAAGGGTTTTCGCACCTGGCGCGCCGCCGCCTGCGACCGCTGCCATGGCGCCAATCAGGAAGGCCTGGTCGGCCCCTCGCTGGTGAACAGCCTGAAGGTGCTTACCAAAGAGGAGTTCATCACGACGGTGAAGAATGGCCGGCTCGAAAAAGGCATGCAGAGCTTCGGCAACAGCCCGCAGGTAATGGACAACATCGACCAGCTCTATGCCTACCTGAAAGGCCGCTCAGACGGGCAGATCACGCGCGCCAAGGTCGAGCCGATCGCCCAATGAGCGCGCTTCGCATTGCCCGTACCAGCGCCTGTGCCGGCACGTTCGCTGCGGCGCTCGTCGGCATGTCGATGGGCGCACTCCCGATCGTCGCCGCCGCGCAGGACGCAGTGGCCGTGCGCACCGCCTTGCGGGTCTGCCAGGACCCGAACAACCTGCCGTTCTCGAACCTGGCGGGCGACGGCATCGAGAACCGGATTGCCGAGCTCTTCGGCAAGGCCATGGGTCTGCCGGTCACCTACTACTCTTTTCCGCAGCGCATGGCCTTCATCCGCAACACCTTGAAGTTCAAGCTGCCGGGCGAAGACTACCCCTGCGACATCGTGATGGGCGTGCCCGCGGGCTACGACCAGGTCTCGGTCACCAAGCCTTACTACCACTCGACCTACGCGCTGGTGTTCCCGCAGGGCAAAGGCATGGACCAGGTGAAGTCGGCCGACGACTTCCTGAAGCTCGACCCCGCCACGCTGGCGCGGCTGCGCATCGGCATCTACGACCGCTCGCCGGCCTCGGAATGGCTGAGCCGGCATCGCCTCGTCGATCAAGGCGTGCCGTACCAGATCATGAACGCCGACCCGAAGCAGTATCCCGGCGAGATCATCGAAAAAGACCTTGCGGCCGGCAAGCTCGATGCGGCCATCGTCTGGGGCCCCATCGCCGGCTATTTCGCGCAGCGCGTCAAGACCGCAGCGCTGCGGGTCGTGCCGATGAAGTCGGAGCCGGGCGTGCGCTTCGACTACCCGATGGCGATGGGCGTGCGCTACGGCGAACGCGAATGGAAACAGCAGATCGAAGCACTGATCGAATCGAAGCGCCCGGAGATCCAGGCGATCCTGAAAGAGTACGGCGTGCCGGTGGTCGATGCGTCGTTCGAAGCGCCGAAGCCGTGAGCGCCGGGGCGCGTTGATGGCGCGCAAACGTCTTCCGGTGGCTGCAGCAACAGCGCTGGCCGCGCTGGCGGCCTTGGTCTTTGCAGCCCTGCCGGCGCGGGCCGAAATGGATCGCACCGCGCTGTTCAAGCTCAGTGCCAGCGTCTTGAAGATCGAGGCGCGCCGGGCCCAGGGCGGCTATGCGCTCGGCTCCGGCGTGGTGGTCGCAGCCGACACCATCGTCACCAATTGCCATGTCACCCGTGACGCGCTCAGCGTGAGCGTGCTGCGCGGCAGCGCGCGCTGGGTCGCCGAATCGCAACGCAGCGATTTCGACCACGACCTGTGCCTGCTTCATGTGCCTGGGCTGGAAGGGGATGTCGTGCCCCTCGGCCGGGCGGAAGCGCTCGCGCCCGGGCAAGCCGTGACCGCGCTGGGCTACACCGGCGGCCTGGGCATTCAGAACAGCGACGGCGAGGTGCTGGGCCTGCACCGCCTCGATGGCGCGCGGGTGATCCGCAGCTCGAACTGGTTCAGCTCCGGTGCCAGTGGCGGCGGACTGTTCGACGCCGACTTGCGCCTCGTCGGCATCCTGACGTTCCGTTTGCGGGGCGGCGAGGCGCACTACTTTTCGGCCCCTTCAGAATGGCTGCAGTCGATGCTCGACGCGCCGCAGAAAAACGGCTACCGCGCCATCGAGCCCGATCGTTCGGCCCAGCCCGCTTACTGGCAAAAGCCCGTCGTCGAGCAGCCCAGGTTCCTGAAAGCAGCGCTGCTGCTGCGTGACGATCGCTGGAGCGAACTGGCAAGCCTGGCCGACGAATGGGCACGCGCCGACGCGACCGATGCCGAGCCCTGGTACCTGATGGGTGTCGCGCTCGACCAGATGGACCAGCTGCCGCAGGCGCAGCGCGCGCTCGAATGTGCGCTGGCGATCGAGCCGGCCTCCGCCGAGGTGCGGGCCCGGCTGGCGCCGCTCTACCAGCGGCAGCAGTCGGCCGAGAGGTCGGCCGAGAGGTCGGCTGGCGGGTTGAACCGCTTGGCGGCCGATGCCGTCACCCCCGCCGCGTCTTGCTCGGTCGATACGCCGAGCCCGCAAAAGCCATGACGAACTTCAGCTTGACTCCCTTTCGATGCGCCACCGGTGCGGCCCTGACGCTGGCCTTGCTGGTGCCCGCACCCGCGCCGGCCGCGAACGATTTTTCGGCCGCCGAGCAGGCGCTGTTCATCGACAACCAGATGGCGGCATTGCGGCCCCCGGCCACCTTGCGCTACGTGTATCGCAAGACCGGCAGCCTCGAAGAGGCCTTCGACGACAACGTCGATGTGCTGCTGGCGGCCCAGCCCGACGGCAGCTGCTGCGCGGCGAGCGCGAAGTTCTTTAGCGGCGCACGCCAGGTGCCGCAGCCCGAGGTCGAAGGCGTGCAGGGCAACCCGGCCATCTTCTATTTCCTGGAGCGCGACATCAAGGAGATGGAGCGGCTCACGAAAGGCAAGGCGAACTACTTTCGCAAGCGCATCCGCATGGCGGTGTACCAGGGCGCGGTGATCCGCGACATCACGCTGCCCTACCGTGGCCAGAACGTCGCGGTTCGCGAGATCAGCATCTCGCCCTACCTCGACGACCCGAACCGCTCGCGCTACGAGAAGCTCGCCAACAAGACCTATGTGTTCCTGATGGCGAAGGCAGTGCCGGGTGGCCTCTACGGCATTCGTTCCCGCATCGATGCCAGCGGCATCGGCCAGCCGCCGCTGATGGCCGAAGAGATGCTGCTCCAGAGCATCGAGCCTGCGCCAGCGCGGCGTCAGCCTTGATCCCCGACGCTTGACCCGAGCGACCCGAGCGACCCGCGCAATTCCCGCAACCTTCGCGACCCCCTCCGATGAAACCACTTGCCTCGCTTCCCGCCCACCTCGCGCTGTGCGCCTTGCTGCTGGCCTGCACGGCGGCCCGCGCGAATGATTTCCCGACCGCCGACCGCGTGCTCTATGTGCAGGAATGCATGCGTGCCCATCCCGGGCCGCAGTTCGAGATGATCCACAAATGCTCGTGCGTGCTCGACGGTCTGGCGACCGAACTCAAGTTCGACGACTACGTGACGCTGAGCACGCTCGACAAGGCGATGTCGATCGGCGGCGAGCGCGGCGCCTCGATCCGCGACGCGCCTTCGTTCGAGGCTCAGGCGAAGCGCTACCGCGAGTTGCGGGCGAAGACCGAAGCCTCTTGCTTCATCGGCGCCGGGCCGAGGTAGTTGTCGATGGCTCCGGCAGCGCTGCTGGCCTTCGCCTTCGCGTTCGCGGGTGCGGGTGCGGCGGCCGCGCAGCCGAACACCGCCGAGGCCTTTCGCGTCGAGCAAATCAAGCCCGGCGTGTTCGTGCACCTCGGCGCGCTCGAAGACTGGGGGCCGGCGAATGGGGGTGACGTGGCGAACCTCGGCTTCGTCGTCGGCAGCCGCTGTGTCGCGGTCATCGACACCGGTGGCACGCCCGCCGTCGGCCAGGCCTGGCGCGCCGCCGTCGAACGCAGCACGGCGTTGCCGATCTGCTACGTGATCCTGACCCATGCCCACCCGGACCATCTGTTGGGCAGCGTCGCTTTCGTCGCCGCGTCACGCAATTCGCCGGCACCGGTGTTCGTTGCCAGCGCCCGCTACCCGCGCACACTGGCGGCGCGCGAACCGTTCTACCTGAATGCGCTGAAGCGCGATTTCGGCGTCGCATTGACGCCGGCCGACATCGTCTATCCGACCGTGAAAGTCGACCAGACGCTGGACCTCGACCTCGGCGACCGCACCCTGACCTTGCAAGCCTGGCCGACCGCGCACACCGACAACGACCTGACCGTCTACGACGCCCTGACCCGCACGCTGTTCGCCTCCGACCTGCTGTTCGTCTCGCACCTGCCGGCGCTCGATGGCAGCCTGCGCGGCTGGCTCGGCGTGATGGCCGAACTGCGGCGTCTTGATGTGGCCAGCGTGGTTCCTGGCCACGGCCCGGTCAGCAGTGACTGGCCGGCCGCGATGGATGCGCAGGCCGCTTACCTGAACGGCTTGCTGCGCGACACGCGGGCGGCAGTGCGGGCGCCACTGACGATCCAGCAGGCGATCGAACGCGTCCAGGTGGCCGGCCCACCGGACTGGCGCTTGACCGATCGCTTTCATCGGCGCAATGTGACCGCTGCGTACGTCGAACTCGAGTGGGAGGATGAAGCGCCCGCCGCACCCGCCGCGTCGCCTGCCAAGGCCGGCACAAAACGCCCATAGCGCCCGCAATGTCCGTAGCACCCGCAACGTCCGCAAAGCCCCGACACTTCAACGCTCCCAGCCCGAAAGGATGGCACCCCATGAAGCCCACCTCCTCGACGTTTCGCGCCCGCCGGTCGGCGCTGGGCGCGGCGCTGCTGGCAAGCCTGGGCACGTCGGCCTTCGGGCAGGCGAAGACCGGCGAGAACCCGGAGGCGAGCGCGATCTGGCAGAAGGTGCGCGCCAGCCTGTTCCAGTCGCGCCCGATTGCCGTTGTCACGGCCACCGCCAGCGATGGCCTGCTGACGCTCGAGGCGCCGGCGCGCGCCGACGACGCGGCCGTGGTTCCGATCGCGATCCGCACCCGCGCGCCGCAGGCCGGCGCGAGACGCATCGACAAGGTCTACCTGATCATCGACAACAACCCGTCGCCGATCTCGGCGATCTTCCAGTTCACGCCGCTCAGTGGCCGCGCCGACATCGAAACCCGAGTGCGCATCGACGAGTACACGCATGTCCGCGCGATCGCCGAGACCAGCGACGGCCAGCTCTTCATGACGACGCGCTACCTGAAGGCGGCGGGCGGCTGTTCCGCGCCGCCGGGCAAGGACGCGCAGGCCGCCCTCGCCACGCTCGGGCGCATGAAGTTCCGCGTTGAGTCGGGCGCTAACGCAGACCTCAGCGGCGATCTGAAAGGCAGCCAGAGGAGCAACCAACCGGTGCTGGCGCAACTGATGATCAGCCACCCGAACAACTCGGGCCTGGCGATGGACCAGGTCTCGCGCCTGTTCACGCCCCCGCATTTCGTGCGCCAGGTGCGCGTCACCTACGGCGGCGAGCTGGTGATGTCGGCCGACGTTGATTTCTCGATCAGCGAGAACCCGAACTTCCGTTTCTACTTCCTGCCCAAGGGTGGCGGCGAGTTGAAGGCCGAGGTGATCGACTCGAACGACCTGAAGTTCGAGACCGCGCTGAGCTATCGGCGGCCCGATTGAAGATCGCCGCGTGGGTGTCGATGGGGAAGTGGGCGTCGGTGTCGGTGTCGGTGTCGGTGTCGGTGTCGGTGTCGGTGTCGGTGTCGGTGTCGGTGCTGGCGCTGTGCGCAGTCGCCACCGCGAACGCCGCACCGTTCGCCTACATCACGAACCAGGGCAGCCACGATGTCTCGGTGATCGACCTGGCAACGCAGCAGGTCGTGGCACTGGTGCCGGTCGGGCGTTCGCCGGCCGGCGTGGTAGCAGCCAGCCGCACCGGCCGCGTGTTCGTCTCGAACCCCGACAGCAAGACGATCTCGGTGATCGACATGCGCAGCCAGCAGGTCGTGGCCACGCTGGCGGCCGGTGACGGGCCGGTAGGCATCGATGCCTCGACCGACGGCGCGCGCGTCTACGCGGCCGACTGGTTCGCGAACCGCTTGCTGGTGTTCGACGGGCGGGCGAACGCTGCCTCGGCCGGCACGGCCGACAAGCAACTGCCGCTGGCCAGCATCGGCGTCGGCAAGGCGCCGGCCGGCGTTGCCGCGAGCGACCGGGCCGGCATCGTGTTCGTTGCCGAGCGCGATGACGACAGCGTCGCGTTGGTCGACACCGACGCCGGCCGGGTGCGCCTGCGCACCCGCGTCGGCAGCCACCCGTTCGCGCTGCTGTTCGATGCGCCGCGCCAGCGTTTGTACGCGCTGAACGTACAGAGCGACGATGTCTCGGTGCTGAACACCGCCGACCCGTTGCGGCTCGACCTGATCGCCACCGTCAAGGTCGGCAAGGCGCCCTACGGCGCGGCACTGGCCGCAAACGGCAGCCTGCTGTACGTGACGAATCAGCACGACGACAGTGTCAGCGTCATCGACGCGGCGTCGCTGACTGTCGTGCGTACCCTCCCCGGCTTCGGCTACCCCGAGGGCGTGGCCGCGCACGGCGAGCGCGTCTACGTCGTGAACTGGATGAACGACGAGGTCAGCGTGCTCGACGCCCGCAGCGGCGACGCGCTGGCCACGGTCGCAACCGGCAAGAACAGCCGCGGCTTCGGCGCCTTCATCGGTGCGCCCTCGACGCCTTGATTTCCCTCCCCCGCCTGACCTCACCGGACCCATCGACATGCTGACTCTCCATCGCGCCCGACGCGCCCTGCCCTTTTTCGCCGTGGCCCTCGGCGGCCTGCTCATCGCGCTGGCCGCGAACGACAGCCGAGCCCACGGCCCGACGCGACAAAAGGCGATCGAGAAGATCAGCATCAATGCGCCGCCGGCCGCCGTGTGGGCCAGGATCAAGAACTTCGACGCGCTCAAAGACTGGCACCCGGCGATTGCCGAAAGCCCCGCCGACAAGGGCAATGCGGTCGGCTCGGTGCGCCAGCTCAAGCTCAAGGGCGGCGGCGCGCTGACCGAGACGCTCGAAGCCTTCGACGACGCGAAAATGAAGTACAGCTACCGCGCCAAGGACGGCGGCGCACTGCCGGTGACCAACTACACCTCGACGATCAGCGTCAGCGGCGAGGGCAATCAATCGGTCGTCGAATGGCGCGGCGCGTTCTATCGCGGCCACCCGAATAACGACCCGCCGGCCGACCAGAATGACGACGCCGCCGTCGCCGCCATCACCGGGGTCTACACCTCGGGGCTGGCGAACCTGAAGAAGCTCGCCGAAGGCCGTTAGGTGCACAGGCTGCGCAACCTCCTGCTGGCCTGCGGCAGCGCGGCCGCCGTGGCACTGCTCGCTGGCTGCGCGGTTTCAGCCGTGGCGGCCGGGTCAGCCGGAGCAGAGAGTGCAGCCGGAGCAAGCGACGCTGCGCCTGTGCCATCCACGTCACTCAGGTCATCTATATCACCTGTATCCGTGCAAGTCGCCGACGGCGTCTACATGGTGCAAGGCGCGCCCGGCGAGGTCGACACACAGACGCTCGGGCGCATCGGCAACAGCGGCTTCATCGTCGGCGAAACCGGTGTGCTGGCGATCGACACCGGCACCTCCTACCTGCACGGCCTGGCGCTGCTGGCCGAGATCCGCCGCATCACCGACAAGCCGGTGCGGCTGGTGCTCATCACCCACACGCGCCAGGAGTTCCTGTTCGGCGCCACCGCATTCCGCGAGAAAGGCATCGCCGTCAGCATGCAACGCAAGGCCGCCGGCCTGATGCAGGCGCGCTGCGAACGCTGCCTGAAGACACTGCGCCAGGTGCTCGGCGACGAGGCGATGCGCGGCACCGCGATGTTCAAGCCAGACCAGGAATTTGACGCCTCGCACACGCTCGACACCAACCCGGCGATTGGCCGGCGCATTCGGGTGCTGTACTTCGGCCACTCCAGCGGGCCCGGCGATGTGGCGGTGCTGGATGAGCGCACTGGCGTGCTGTTCGCCGGCGGCCTGCTCGACCACTTGCGCATCCCCGACGTGCAGGACAGCGACCTCGACCACTGGACCGAAGCCCTGCAGGGGCTGCGCACGCTGCCGCTGCGAGCCATCGTGCCGGGCCACGGCCCGCTCGCGCCGCCGGCCGCCATCGACACCGAGCAGCGCTATCTGGCACAGTTGCGAACCCGGCTGATGGCCCTGCTGAATTCCGGCACCGCATTGAGCGAGGTGCCCGACGAGAGCGCGCTGCCGGAGTTTGCGCGCTGGGACCAGTACGACACCATCCACCGGCGCAACGCGTCGATCCTCTTCGTCCGCTTCGAACGCGAACAGATGTTCAGGCAGGCGGGGTCCGAAAACTGAAACCGTTCAGGAGCCCAGCATGCGCAGAAAGAGATTCATCGGCCACTTGATCGGCCTCGGCGCTGGCGGCCTGCTGGCAAAAACGCGTGTGGCCAACGCCGCCGTTGGCGGCCTGCCGGCGGCGACGACGCACGCCGATTCTTCACCCGAGTGGGAGAAGCTGCGCGAGAGCCTGTTTCAATCGCGGCCGGTCGATGCCACGCCGGGCACGGTGCAGATCATCGCGCCGCTGCGCGCCGCCTACGGCGCGTCGGTGCCGGTGAAGATCGTCTCGTCGCTGGCGCAGACGCCCGAGCTGTATGTGAAGCGCGTCTACCTGCTGGTCGACAAGAATCCATCGCCGGTGGCGGCCGTGATCGACCTCACGCTCGAGGCCGGCCAGGCCGATTTCGAGACCCGGCTGCGGGTCGACGAGTACAGCCACGTTCGCGTCGTCGCCGAGTTGTCCAATGGCCGCTTGCACACCGACTCGCGCTACGTGAAAACCTCCGGCGGCTGCTCCGCGCCGCCGAACC
Organism: Rhizobacter sp.; assembly: GCA_025355745.1. Lineage (GTDB taxonomy): Bacteria > Pseudomonadota > Gammaproteobacteria > Burkholderiales > Burkholderiaceae_C > LMDS01. Next base: position 26,887 of record JANXZA010000033.1, read on the forward strand.
GCGACGCGCTGAACCTGATCGGCAAGACGGTGCTGAAGCTGCCCGAACCGGTGACGATGAACCGCCCGACGACGGCCGACGTGACGGTGCTGCACCCGAACGACACCGGCTTCGAGCTGAATCAGATCACGGTGATGTACATCCCGGCGCACTTCGTCCGCTCGATCAGGGTGAGCTACGCGGACCGCAAGATCTTCGACGCCGAACTCGACTTCTCGCTCAGCGAGAACCCGACCCTGCGCTTCAACTTCGTGCCGCATGGCACGGGCCAGTTGAAGGCCGAAGTCGAAGACTCGAAAGACGGGCGCTGGGTCGGCACGCTGGCTGTCGGATGACGCGGCATCAGCCGTCAGCAAAGGGACGACCGCCATGCATCGATTCTTGATGAGGCTCTGCGTCGCGATCGGCGCGACGCTCGGCATCGCGCTCGCACCCAGCGCCTTCGCGCTCGGCATTCCCGCGCCGTACACGCCCATCGTGGTCCAGCCCAGCGGTGTGCCGGCCCGGCATGAATTCGACCTGACGGCCGCCCTCGCCCGCGCCCGGCGCGAGAACAAGCGGCTCTATGTGTACCTCGGCGCGAGCGACTGCCCGTACTGCCGCAAGTACGAGGCCTTTCTGGAGAAGAACGCGGCAGAACTCGTGCCGCAGTTCGCGCCGCAATACATCGTCGTCGATCTGCGCAGCGCCTTGTCGGCCACCGCTGCCCAGCTCTTCATCCGCATCCGCGACAAGAGCCTGGGGTACGCCGATTTCCAGCGCGCCATCGGCGACGAGCGGGCCCGCATGCTGGTCTATCCGAGCGTCTGGCTGCTCGACGCCGACGCCAGGCCGCTCATGCAGATGCCGGCCGGCACCGGGACGTTCCAGACCGTGGACGAGCAGTTGGAGATCCTGCGGCTGGAGCAGTGACGGGAGCGGGGGTAGAACTCACAACTCACCACCGCAGAGGCGCAGAGGGCGCAGAGTTGCGCAGAGTTGCGCAGAGTAAACGCAAGAATTTCTTTCTCTTCTCTGCGTAACTCCGCGTTCTAAGCGCCTCTGCGGTGAGTGAGTTGTCTCTTCCATCGACGCCGTCTCAAACGCTCAGCCTCCGCGAGTTGGCCGGTTCGCGGAACACCAGCGGATGCTCCATCACGCGCGCCGGTTCGATGTTCGCTGCGCGCGCCACTGCCTCCTGCACCAGATGGTGCTGCGGGCTCTTCACGCAGACCGGATCGGCAGCTTCGGGGTCGTTCGCCAGCATGTAGGCCTGACAGCGGCAGCCGCCGAGGTCTTGCTCCTTGAATTCGCAGCTCGAACACGGCTCCTTCATCCAGCCGGTGCCGCGGTAGCGGTTGAAGCCTTCGGAGTCGAACCAGATGTCGCGCAGGCTGTGCTCGCGCACGTTCGGGAACGCCAGGCCGGGCAGCATCTTCGCGGTGTGGCAGGGCAACGCCGTGCCGTCGGGGGCGACCGTCAGGAACATGCTGCCCCAACCATTCACGCACTTCTTCGCCTTGCCTTCGTGGTAGTCGGGGGCGACGAAGAAGATGCGCATCTTGTCGCCGAGCTTCGCGCGCCACGCATCGGTGGTGCGCTCGGCGGCGCGCAGTTGCTCGTGCGTCGGCAGCAGCTGGTCGCGGTTCAGGAAAGCCCACGAGTAGTACTGGGTGTTCGCCAGTTCCAGGTACTCGGCCCCCAGCTCGGCCGCCATGCCGATGATGCGATCGATGTGGTCGATGTTCATGCGGTGGATCACCACGTTCATGACCATCGGCCAGCCCTGATCCTTGATGATTCTGGCGACCCGGTTCTTCAGCTCGAAGGTCTTGGTGTGCGACAGGAAGTCGTTCATCTCCTTGGTCGAATCCTGGAACGACAACTGCACATGCTCCAGGCCGGCAGCCTTCAGCGACGCGGCGCGCTCTGCCGTGAGGCCGACGCCGGAGGTCAGCAGGTTCGTGTAGTAGCCCAGCCGGCTGGCCTCGGCAACGATCACTTCGAGGTCGTCGCGCACCAGCGGCTCGCCGCCCGACAGGCCGAGCTGCACCGCGCCCAGCTCGCGACCCTGGCGCAGCACGCGCAGCCAGTCGTCGGTGCTCAATTCTTCGGTCTGGCGCGCAAAGTCGACCGGGTTGTAGCAGAACACGCAGTGCAGCGGGCAGCGGTAGGTCAGCTCGGCGAGCAGCCAGAGCGGCGGGCCGGGGGGCGCGGCTTTTGACGGTGCCACGGCAGCGGTGGTAGTGGTGGTGGTGGTGGTGGTGGTGTTCATGGTCGCATCAGCCCCACGACAATCAGTCCCACGCCAGCCAGCGTTGCTTGCCGGCCATCTCGACGAAGGCGAGCACATCGGGGCCGAGGTCTTTGGCCGCGAACGCCTGCTCAAGTTCGGCCGCGATGCCGGCCACATCGCGCTGGCCGTCACAGCGCGCCATGATCTCGCCGCCGCTTTGATTCAGCTTCACCATGCCCTCGGGGTACAGCAGCACATGGCAGTTCTGCACCGGCTCCCATTGCAGGCGAAAGCCGTTGCCGACGCGCGGCTGGGTCGATGCGTTCAGCGCCGTCACGGGCTAACCCCGTACTTGAGCCCCATCGCATCGTTCAGCGCCCAGAGAATGTCGAGCTTGAACTGCAGCACCTCGAGCGCCCGCTCCTGCATGGGCCGGGTCGTGAAGTGCGCCAGCGTGATCGCCAGGCCTTGCTCGACATCGCGCCGCGCTTGGCTGACGCGGTTGCGGAAGTACGCCATGCCCTCGGTGTCGATCCACGGGTAGTGCTCGGGCCAGGTCGCGAGCCGCTGCTTATGGATCTCGGGGGCGAACAGTTCGGTCAGCGACGAGCACACCGCCTCTTGCCACGGCGCACGGCGCGCGAAGTTCACATACGCATCGACCGCGAAACGCAGCGCCGGGATCACATGGCGCAGGTCGAGCACCTCGGCGCGCGTCAGGCCGACGGCCTCGGCCAGCCGCAGCCAAGCCTCGATGCCGCCTTCGTCGCGCACCCCGTTCAGCTCGAAGCCGTCGTGATCGAGGATGCGCTGGACCCAGCCGCGCCGCACCTCGCGGTCCGGGCAGTTCGACAGCACCGCCGCGTCCTTGATCGGGATCGCGATCTGGTAGTAAAAGCGGTTCGCGACCCAGCCGCGCACCTGCTCGGGTGTGGCCCGGCCGCCGTTCAGCATCACATTGAACGGGTGGTGAATGTGGTACGAGCGGCCGCGCTCGCGCAGCTTGGCTTCGAACTCGATCGGCGACCACGCCGGCGCGTCGCTGTCGGCACCTCGGCTCGGCAGAATCATGTCGGCACGCATCGTCATCAGACCTGCAGTTCCATCCCGTCCTCGCAGACTTCGATGCCGGCGCGCGTGAGCACGGCGCGCTCGGGCGAGTTTTCATCGAGGATCGGGTTCGTGTTGTTGATGTGGATCAACAGGCGCCGCGTGCGCACCGGCAGTTTCGCCAGCCATTCGATCATGCCGCCAGCGCCCGACTGCGGCAGGTGCCCGATGGCGCGTGCGGTCTTGCCGCTCAAGCCCAGGCGCGGCATTTCGTCGTCGGTCCAGAAGGTGCCGTCGACCAGCACGCAGTCGGCGCTGCACATTGCATCGAACACCGGCGGCGTGATGTCGCCCAGGCCGGGCGCATAGAACACGCTTCGGGAGCTTCGCGTGTCAGTCATCAGCATGCCGATGTTGTCGCCCGGCACCGGCTGCTCGCGGTGCGGCGAGTACGGCGCGGCCTTGCTCGACAGCGGCAGCGCGCGAAAGCTCAGGTCGGCAACGCCGGGCACCGTGAACGCCGTGCCGTCGAGCGCGATGACGTGGCGCTGCACGCCGCAGTAGTGGCCGAGCACGCGCAGCACGGGGTTGCCCTGGCTCAGGTCTTCCTCGACCGGGTCGGTACACCACAGCGGCAGCGGCGTGCTGCGTTCGCGCAGCATGAACAGGCCGGTCGCGTGGTCGATCTGGCCGTCCATCAGCACGACGCCGGCGATGGCCGAATCGCGCACCGCGCGGGCCGGCTGCAAGGCGGGGTGGCTGCGGATCTGTTCGAGGATGTCGGGCGAGGCGTTGAAGAGCACGCCGTCGATGCCGTCGCCGCCATCGATGTTGTCGGTGCCTGCGTCAGGCCGAACGAAGATCGACGACTGGGTGCGCGCCTTCGCGTTCAAGGTGCCGGCGCGCAGCCCGGCGCAGTTGCGGCAATTGCAGTTCCACTGCGGGAACCCGCCGCCAGCGGCCGAACCCAGCACGGTGATGCGCATGTCGCGTAGCTGAATTGATGAGTTGATGGGGGAGGAAACGAGGAAGCCGACGCGCCAAAGGCGAGCCTTCGGCGGGTCGGCCTCGCGGTGCCTGGATCAGCGTGCCGCGACGTACATCGTGATTTCGAAGCCGAAGCGGAAGTCAATCGCGGTGGGGGTTTGCCATTGCATGGAAGTGTCTCCTGTCGGGTTGCACAGGCACCGACCGGCACCTGCGGGGACACACATGTCCCGCAGCGCATGCTCAGGCCTCATGCCTCGAAGGCACAGCCACCGCAACATGATTCGGACCTCATGATTTTCATGAATCGATGGCCGGGTTCCGCATGACCAGTCGATACCATCGGCTCTGTGCTGGCCAACCGATTGACCGACGCCCGGCACGCCAAGCATGCCAACCACATCAACCCTGTCGCCCCCCTGTCCCGCCACCCCATGAGCCTGCGGCTGAAGATCAACCTCATCGTCGCGGCGCTGACCTTGCTGTTCGCGGCTGCCGTGGTGACCCTGCAGTTGCGCAGCCTGCGCGACTCGGTGCATGAGGAAGTGATGGCGGCGAACCGCGTCGCCGCGCAGTTGCTGCAACGCACGGCGTGGCGCTACGCCGCCACCGGCACGTCGGCAATGCTGGCCTTCCTGCAAGGCATCGGCAGGGTGCGATCGAACGACATCACCTTGTTCGATGCGCAAGGCGCCGAGCTGTACCGCTCGCCGCCGCCGACCTACAAGGCCGGGCGCGATGCGCCCGACTGGTTCGCCGCATTGATCGGCCCGCCGCCCACGGTGCAGTCGATCTCGTTCCCCGACGGCAAGCTCGAAGTGCGCGCCAACGCCTCGCGCGCCGAAGTCGATGCCTGGGACACCGTCGTCGCAATGGCAGGCGGCGCACTCGCGATGCTGCTGATCGTCAACGGCACCGTGTTCTGGCTCGTCGGGCGCGCGCTGCGGCCGTTCGGCCAGATCGTCCAGGCGCTGAACGAATTGCAGGCCGGCCATTTCAATGCCGCGCTGCCGCCCCTGCCCGGCCTGGAGGCGGCAAAGATCGGCGCGGCCTTCAACCGCATGGTCGGGCAGCTGCAAACCCACATCGAGACCGAACGCCGCGCGGTGCGTGCCGAACTGCAACTCTCCGACAGCCGCGAGCTGACGCGCTGGATCGACCAGCATGTCGAAGCCGAACGCCGCCTGATCGCCCGCGAGCTGCACGACGAACTCGGCCAGTCGGTGACTGCCGTGCGCAGCATGGCCTTGTCGATCGCGCAGCGGGTGCATTCGCTCGACCCGCAGGCCGAGGCGACGGCCCGCTTGATCGCCGAAGAATCGCTGCGCCTGTACGACGCGATGCACGGCATCATCCCGCGCCTCACGCCGCTGGTGCTCGACAACTTCGGACTCGCCGACGCGCTGGCCGATCTGGTCGAACGCACGCAGCGCAGCCAGGCCGATGTGCAGGTCGCGCTCGAGGTCGCGCTCGGTGCGGCGGTGCTGCCGGCCGAGGTGTCGCTGGCGCTGTACCGCGCCGCGCAGGAAGGTTTGACGAATGCGATGCGGCATGGCCTGGCCCATCGGCTAACACTGGCAGTGCACGGCAGGGCCGATCAGGTCACGCTGAAGCTGATCGACGACGGCGTGGGCCTGGCGCCTGGCTGGTCTGACAAGACGGGCCACCACGGCCTGCGCTGGCTTGCCGAGCGCGCCCAGTCGCTCGGCGGCAGCTTCGAGATCGCAGCCGCCGCACCGCGCGGCGTGCGCCTGCATGTGTGGCTGCCACTGGCGGCGGGCAGCCTGAGCGGCACGAGCAGCGCGCCATGATCCGCGTTCTGCTCGCCGACGACCACGCGCTGGTGCGCATGGGTTTTCGCATGCTGCTGGCCGATGCGCAGATCGAGGTCGTGGGCGAGGCCGAGACCGGCGAGGAGGCCTGCGCGATGTACCCGCGCGTGCAGCCCGATGTCGTCGTGATGGACTTGTCGATGCCCGGCATGGGCGGCCTGGAAGCGCTGCGGCGCCTGCTCGCACAAGATCCGAAGGCGCGCGTGCTGGTACTGTCGGCGTTCGAGGACACCGCCCATCCGCGGCGTGCGCTGCGCGCCGGCGCACTTGGCTACCTGACCAAACGCAGCGCCCCCGACACGCTGATCGCGGCCGTAAGCGCCGTCGCACGCGGCCAGCGCTACATCGATGCCGACACCGCGCAGGCGCTCGCGCTGGCGCAACTCGATGGCGACGCGAGCCCGGCCGACACCTTGAGCGAGCGCGAGTTCTCGGTCTTCATCCAGCTCGCGCGCGGCCAGAGTGTGGCGATGATCGCCGAGACGCTGAAGCTGTCGCCCAGCACGGTGGGAACGCACCTGTACCACGTCAAGCAGAAGCTCGGCGCCAGCAACCAGTCGGAGCTGACGCTGGTGGCCTTGCGCTGGGGGTTGATCCAGGCTTGATTGGCGATCGGGTGGGCCGTGAACGCAAGGGACAACTCACCACCGCAGAGGCGCGGAGAACGCAGAGAACGCAGAGGATCGCAGAGTTGCGCAGAGTTGCGCAGAGTAAGAGCAAGAAGTCTTGTTTTTCTTCTCTGCGATCCTCTGCGTTCTCCGCGCCTCTGCGGTGGTGAGTTGGCTGTTCTTCTTGGCTGTCAATCCAGTTCGAGCACCGGCCAGCCTGCCGAAGCGGCGTAGGCACGCAGCCGGTCGTCGGGGCGCACTGCGACCGGGTGCGAGACGGCTTCGAGCAAGGGCAGGTCGCTGATCGAGTCGGAGTAGAACCAGCTCGCCTGAAAGCCGGCGGGGCTTGTCACGGTACCGCTTGAAAGCGACGTTAGCCATGCGTTCACGCGGCTGACCTTGTGGGCACGGAAACATGGTTCGCCGTCGATCTCGCCGGAGAAGGCTGCATCAAGCGTGCCGTCGACCGTGGCCGAGCGTGTGGCGACCAGGTGATCGACGCCGAACAGGCGCGCGAACGGCTCGGCAATGAGCCGCTCGGTGGCGGTGACGATGGCGCACAGATGGCCCGCATCCTGGTGGCGCCGCACCAGCGCCAGCGCTTGTGGCGGCACGCGCGCTGCCAGCTCGACTTCGAACGCCCGCAGCCACTGCGCCAGCGTGGCGCGCGGCACGCCGAGCAGCGGGCGCAGGCCGGCGCGGTGCATGGCGCGGATGTCGAGCGTGCCGGCGACGTACTGGTGACAAAAGCCGAGGTAGCGGCTTTCGTCATCGGCCGTGAGTACGCCGCGGGCGACAAGGAAGCGCGTCCAGGCCAGGCCGCTGTCGAACGGGATCAGCGTGTGATCGAGGTCGAACAGCACGAGCGTGGTGGCCGGCGCGGCAGTCAACGCGATCAGTCTCCTGGGCTACTGCCCGTAGCGCGGATTGCGCGCGCGCTTTTCCGCCATGTCGCGCACCAGGTAGTGCACCGCACGGCCCCACGACACATCGTCGTTGCCGCGCATGTCGACCGACTTGGTGAACACGACCTGCTCGGTCTTGACATCGAGGATCTGCACGTTCAGGTTCAGGATCAGCTCGCTGACCTTTTGCACCCAGGTCGCCATCACCAGATCGACGTTCATCAGCTTGCCGACCTGAGCCGCGCAGTCATCACAGCGGTACAGGAACTCCTGCTGCTCGCGCAGCCGGGCCTGCAGCGCCTGCGAGGGCGCGGGGTCGATGATTCGGTACAGGCCCTGCTCGGCCAGTTCGCGCTGCAACTGCGCGGTGGCGTTGCGCAGCCGCACCACCTGCGCCGCCTTGGTCAACGGGTTGTTCTGGTCGTCGACCAGTTCGAACTCGAGCACCGTCAGGCTGCGCAAGGCGCTGGGCTGCGCCTGTGTTGAGCGCCCCGCCAGCGTGAGCCCACCCGCAATCACCAGCCCCAACCAACCTCTGCGATCCATGACGACTCCCGACCTTGCCGAAATCAATAGAAACCGATCACTGATGATCGGGGCATTTCACGACGCCACCTTCACGGCCGCATCCTGCAACAGCCGCGCCGGCAGCGCGCCGCGCAGCGCGTTGCACACGACGATGGCCTGCGCGCAGCGTAAGTCGCGAAGCGTCAGGCGGCGCTCGGTGGCGGCCCACGCCGGGTCGTCGAGCAGGCAGCCGCGCATCACGCCCGGCAGCGCGCCGTCGGCCACCGGTGGCGTGAACCAGCGGCCGTCGAGCTTCACGAACACCGAACTGCGGCCGCCCTCGACCAGCCGACCATCGGCGCTGAAGAACAGGCTGTCGAATGCGCCGACTGCTTCGGCCGCGCGCGCACCTTCGTCATAGATTTGGCGCAGCGTGGTCTTGTGGGCAGCCAGCGGGTTGATGTCGGGCAGGCGCACATCGGCGAGCAACAGCGACACGGCCCCGTCGGGCAGCGGCGCGAGTGCCGCGTGTTGCAGGGTTAGGCGACCGGCGTGGGCCAGCGACAGGCGCAAGCGCCACGGCAGCGCGGGCGCGAGGGTGAGCAAACGGTCGGCCAGCAGGTCGAGGGCCTGGGCGCGGTCGAAGCCGAAGCCCAGCACGCGGGCGCTTCGAGCCAATCGGTCCAGATGCCGGTCGAGCAGGCGCACCGTTGGCGCCACGCCGCAAGGTGGCACCGGAGCCGACGCCAGCATCGTCTCGAACAGCTCGAACCCCGGCTCGAGCCCGGTCAGGAAACGCGCCTTGAGCCGGCACTCCTCGAACTCGTCGTCGGCCCGGCTGTCGGCGACGATGCCAGCGCCGATGCCCAGGCGCGCCGGCCGCAGGCCCTGCGCTTCGCGCCCCAGGGTAACGGTGCGGATCGCGACCGACAGGCAGAAGTCGCCGCACTTCGCCGGTCCCGGCGCCACCTCGGCCGGCGGTGCGTCGAGCCAGCCGATGGCGCCGCAATACAAGCCGCGCGGCGTCGTCTCGAGCGCGCTGATCAACTGCATCGTGTGGTGCTTGGGAGCGCCGGTGATCGAGCCGCACGGGAACGCGGCACGCAGCACATCGGCGAAGCCGATGCCGGGCCGCAGGCGGGCCTGCACCGTCGAGGTCATCTGGAACACCGTGCTGTAGGGCTCGATGGCGAACAGCTCGGGCACCTTCACGCTGCCGGTCTGCGCGATGCGGCCGAGGTCGTTGCGCAGCAGGTCGACGATCATCAGGTTCTCGGCCCGGTTCTTGATGTCGATCGACAGGTGGCGCGCGGTCTCGCTGTCGCTCTCGGCCGCCTGCGCGCGCGCCGCCGTGCCCTTCATCGGCCGGGCCGTTAGCAGCCCGTCGGAATGACGCAGGAACAGCTCCGGCGAGCACGACAGCACATGCGTCGTGGCCTGCGCATCGGCGTCGTCCACAGGCAGCGCGATGAACGCACCGTAGGCCACCGGCTGGCGCTCGCGCAGGCGCCGGTACAGGGCCAGCGGCGATCCATAAGACTGACCGTGCAGGCGGTAGGTGTAGTTGACCTGATAGGTTTCGCCGGCCGCAATCGCTGCGTGGATGCGGGCGATGCAGCGCGTGAACTCGGCCTGATCGACGCTCGGCTCCAGGTTCATCACGCCGGCTCCGCCTGCACCGCTCGCTGGCTCGCGGGCTGCCAACCAGTCGCTCACCTCGTCGCCCGACAGCCGGCGCAGCGCCCGAAACATCAGCACGCGCAGTGCCGACGATTCGACCGCCTTGAGCCGTTCATGGCCGGCCCGCAACAGCTTCGCACCCCATTCGTAGTCGATCAGCAGCAGCGCGTGCAGGCCGGCGCGCTGGTCGGCTTCGACCTGTGCCCACACAGCGTCAAGCTCGGCAGGATCGACGCAGCGGTGCTCGCGCTCGAAGCCTTCGTACAGCCGACTCGTGCGGTGCCCGGCGTTCGCATCAACGTCGTCGAGCAGCGCAACGCATCCGAGGTAGGCATTGCCCATCGCGCCTCAGCTCCAGTCGTCCATGTCGTGCCTGATCTTGTGGCGGTTTGCGATCAACTCTTCGACCGTCGGCTCATTGTTCAGCGCCCGCTTGATCGCCAGCTTGGTCGCCTCGTAATTGGTGCGGTACATGTCCTTCTTGTCGAGGTTCGGGTCGGTCGCGCAGCGCGGGTCGATCCACACCAGGCTGATGATGCACAGCGCGTTCGCCATCTCCTTCGGGATCGTGCCTTCGATCAGGCAATCGAGCACCGCGTCGGCGGTGGCACCCTGCACCACGCCGCCGAACAGGTCGATGTTGGCGAAGTTCTTCAAGGTCACCTTCGGCACGACGATGGTGGCCGGGCGCACCAGCTGGTTGCAGGCGCGGATCGCGAACATCGCGGTGTGGCCCTTGCTCTGCGCCATCATGTTGGCAAAGGCCTGGCCGACCGGGCCATCGGTGCGGCCGATCAGGACCTCGGGCATGGCGTCGGTGAACTGGCCTTCGCGCGCAAAGACGGTGGCTTCACCGGCGTGGAAGACGTATTTCTCGGTCGTGAAAGGGTCGGTCATGACAGTGGCTCCGTAAAAATCAGCTCGCCCTTGCCGCCGGCCGCGAGGTCGCCCAGGTGGCGCTCGATGCGCTTCGAGGCAAGCGCGTTGAACGGCCCGCAGTGGCGCGCCAGATCACGCGCCAGCAACTGCCAAAGCACATCTGCCCCGGCAATGGCCGGCACGAAGGTCGGACTCAATTTTGATGCCATGTGAAGCGCTTGCGGCGAGGCGAACACCACGCTGCCGCGCCGCATGCCGTAGCCCGCATGCGCGCCCGCGCTGCCGCCGACGCCAATCGTGCCGGCGACCATGCGCGACGCGAGGAAGTCGCCGGCGTTGCCGAACACCAGCGCCGTGCCGCGTCGCATGCGGTCACCGAAGCGCGCGCCGGCATTGCCCTTGACGCTGAGCGTGCCGCCGCGCATGCCGTCCATGCTGCCCGGCAAGGTGCTGGCGGCGAAATCGCCGACATCGCCTTGAATGGTCAGCACGCCTCCGGCCATTTCGCAGGCGGCAAGCAGGCCGGCGTCGCCATTGACGATGAGTTCGCCGCCACTCATGCACCCGCCCGCATAGTGGCCGACGCTGCCCTCGACCCGGATGCGCCCGCCCGTCATCTGCCAGCCGACGCGGTCGAAGCGGGACAGGTCGGCGTCGAACCCAAGCGTGTCTTCGGCGCCAGCAGCAAGGTCGGCTTCGACCGTGAAGAACTCGGCCAGCGGCAGCATGGCGTTGCCGAAGCCAACGAGCAACCGCTCGACCTCGGCGAGTGACTTGCCCGTCAGCGAGGTCGGCGTGATGCCGCGCAGATCGACCCGCAGCGCAGGTGCGTGTTTGAGGCTGAAGCGCCAGCCGCTCACGTTGAACCGCCTTCGGCCAGCAGCTTGTGCAAATGAAAGTGGAACGGCCCCAGCTTGCCGCCGTAATTGCCGGCCGAAATGCGCAGCAGCCCGCCCGCCGCGCCGATGGCGACACCGGCCTGCATGCCCACGCGCATCGCAGCGCCGACATCGGCCTCGGTGAGCCCGTCAATCACGATCTCGAGCACGCAGCGCATCTGCGGCGTCAGCTCGCTGTTCGCGGCGAGGCCGATCAGGCCAGGGCAGAACGCGTCGTTCGTCGATGCGCTCAGCGCCGCGTACTTGCTGCCCACCTTCGAGCCGGAGCGCACCACGCCGCCGGGGAACGGCATGATCACATTCGGCAGTTGCTTCATCGCGGCCACGGCCGCTTCGGCGACGGCCAGCGCACGGTCGGTGTCGGTGCACAGCAGCAGCAGGTTGCCGCCACCCACGCCCTTCACCACCGCCGTGGTCTCCTGCGCGACGAACTCGCCGTCCATCACCGGCACGCGCCAGTAGCGCACACCGTTGATCACCTTCGACATCTGCCAGCCGTCGCCGAAGAAGCGCAGGTTCTTGCCGAGCGGAATCGGCTCGCCTTCTTTGATTCCAGAAAAGACCGCCGTCGTCGGGCAGGTCAGCACGCACTGGCCGACGCGACGTTCGACCTGCTTGGCCAACTCCTTGCCCGACATCGAAAACACCAGCACGGCGATGCCCGGCCGGCCGTCGGGTGTGTCGGCCGGGGCGAGTTCGCGTTCGATGCCGGCCTCGCAGCCGCAGGCGATCACCGAGGTCGCGAAGCCGGTCATCGACACCGCCGCCGTGCGCGCCCAGCCGATCGTGTGGGCAGTGATGACGATGCGCGTCGCCTTCATCGGGAAGGCTTCGGCAAAGCCATCGTCGATGCTGACGCCGCTGCGAACCAGCGGCTCGTTCATGACGCCGACTCGAAGCACGGCGTCGGCAACAGCCGCCCGCCGTTGCAGCAACTGCACAACTCGTCGTGGCCGATGGCGATGTGATCGAAGTTCACCGAGCCATGCGCGGCCAGGTGCTTGCGCAAGGTCTTCTCGATCGCGCGGTCGTAGTCGGGCGCGACGAAGTGGGTGCCGCCCACCGGCACAGCGGTAATTCGCCCGGCACGGGCCACCTGCACGCCGTCCTTGAACACGTACTCCGGTGTGGTGAACATCGCTTCGCGGTCCGCCTGCTCGCGGTACACCGCGATGTCGGCCGCCGCGCCTGCGCCCAGATGCCCGCGATCGGCGAGACCCAGCAACCGGGCGGGCGCGGCGCGCGTCATGATGGCAATTTCACGCAGGCTCAATTCGCGGGTCAAGGAACTCAAGGCGCAGTTCGCCGCCACCTCCGGGTGGAGTTTGGCGAGTTGCTCGGCGCGGAAGCTCCGGTCCATCAACAGGCGGATCAAATGCGGGTAGCTGGTGAACGGCCCGCCGTTCGGGTGGTCGGTGGTCAGCACCACGCGCCACGGATCGGTGACGAGCAAGAAGATCTCGAGCCCGATGACCCATTGCAAGGCGTTCACGAAGCTCTGCTCGCGGTAGCGAAACGGCACGACGCCGCAGCCGGCTTCGCACTCGATGTCGCCCACGCTCCACTTGCGCGGGCTGGCCAGGCCCGACTGCGCGTGCTGGCGCATCGTGTCGCCCGAGGCGGTGACGGTCTGGCCGAACATGATCTGGCCCACGTCGATGCTGATGTTTGCGTTAGCGTTCACAGCCTCGGCCAATTCCAGTGCCGCCGACGAGAACTTCTTCGGCCCTTCGGTGCCGTACGCATGGAACTGGATGTGCGTCAGGTGCGCCGGCAGGCCATCGAGCGCCTGGATGGTCTGCAAGGTCGACTCGATGTTGCCGGCCACGCCCAGGTTGCTACCGTGGATGTGCAGCGGGTGCGGCACGCCGAGTTCGCGCAGCGCCCGCGCCAGCGTGTGCACCACCTGGCGCGGCGTGACCTGCCAGTGAACATGGTTCTCGTCGACATCGAGCTTGCGCTGGTTGAACTTGAAGGCCGAAATGCCGGCCGGGTTCACGACCTTCACGCCCATCGCCTTGGTGGCATTCAGCGTCCAGCCCATGTAGTCGCGGATGGTCTCGAAGTTGCGCCCGCCATCGACACTTGCGCCGCCCTCGGACAGCAGCTTCAGGAACAGCTCATCGTTGCCGAGCATCACGTAGGCGCCGTGGTCGAGGATCGGCGTGTCGCCCATTTCCATGTGCGCCTGGCGCGCGTTGCTGGCGATCATCGCCGGCTCGAACGCCGCCGTGTAACCCATCTCGACATAGCGGTAGCCGGTGGCCAGCGTGCCCGGTGCGCAGCCGCCGCAGGACGCGAGTTCGAGCGCATTCGTCGGTAGCGCCATCGGGTTGCCATTCGCGCGGTGCGCCTCGGGCAGCAGCAGCCGCGCGAGGTTCATCTTGCCGCCGCCGATGTGGGTGTGCAGGTCGATGCCGCCGGCCATCACGACGCAGCCGCTGAGGTCGATCTCGGCATCGCCGGCATTCACGGGACCGCGTGAGTCGCGTGGGTCGGTCACGGCGATGCGGCCATCGCGCAGCCACAGGTCGCGCACCTCGTCGGTGGCGTGGGTCGGGTCGATGACGCGGCCGCCGCGCAGGCGCAAGGTGGTCATGTGGCGGCTGCGCTGCGCAGGGATCGCAGCGTCGAGGTCACGCGGTCGATCACTTCCGCGAGCGTCGCCAAGGTGTCGGCGTACAGCGGTGCGAGCGGCAGCACCGTGCCACCATCGGCACGGAACAGATGCCCGGCCGAGCCGATGCCCGGCGTGGACACGGGGATGAAGACCGCGCCCGGCCGCGCCGCTGAAGGTGCCAACGCAGGATGGCCGAGCACGATCAGCGGCAGGGTTGCGGACAGGTCCGAAGCAGGCGGTGTGGACGTGGCATCGAAGCTCGACACCCACAGCAGGCTGTCCACCGCCGCATCACTCAGCAGCCGCTCAGCGTCGAAGCAGACCGGCTCGTGCTCCAGGCCGAGCGGCCCGGCGCGCGAGCGCAGCGGCAAGCCCGACAGCCAGGTGAAGACCTGGTTCGCCGTGCCGGCACCGTCGCCACCGCCAAGCCACATCGCCCCGGCTCGGGCTTCGATGTTGAGCGTGCCGACGATGCGGTTCACGGTCTCGATGAGCAACGCGCCATGCTCCGGCAGGCGGCGGGTTTCGCCGACGATGACGGCGTAGCGTGCCGCGCGCAGGCGCCGCGCCAACGCTGCGAGCGGCGCTGGTGCAGCGCGCACGGCGCGCCCGGCGAGCACCGCTGCAAGCATCGCGACGCTGGCAAACAGATCGCCATGCAGTGGCACCAATTCGGTGGTGAGGCCAGGCAGCTTGCCGAGTTCGGTCAGCCCGAGTTGATCGTCCGATGACCCGCCGAACACGACCACATGGCGCTGCGCTACCAGCCCCTCGCCAGCGTCAGCGCCGATCCCGCAACGCGCGAAGAACTCGCCCGCCTGCGCCGACGGCAGGCCGCCCAGGCAGACGATCACATCGGCGCGCGTGCGCACCTCGGCCAGCGTGGTCGTGAAGCTGCCACGATCCTGCAGCGCGCGCACGCCGTGCATCAAGGCCGCGCCACCCTTCGGATCGCAGATGGCACCGGTGGCGCAGGCCAGCCGGTACAGCGCGCGGGCCCCGGCCACGTCGGTGCCCAGGCCGCCGAACAGCGGTTGGCGGCTGGCCGCGAGGATGCGGGCGGCCGCTGCCACCGCTGCGGCCAGGTCGCAGGGGTGGCCTTCGAGCTGCGGCGTGGCCGTCGATGGCGTGGCCGCGAACTGCGCCAGGCCATGCAGTGCCGCGGCGCAGTGACCGTTGGCCAGTTCAAACGCATCGCCGGCCGCGTTCACCCGCACGCTCAGGTCATCGCACAGCAACAGACAAAACGGGCAGGTCCAGCGGGCGGCGGCCGGGCTGGGCGCAAGAAGGGATTCGGTCATGCACACCGGATCACGCAAGCGATGTGCCACGGACCTGGGGCTGGCGGCCTACCTCGGGTGCAGCCTTCCGGCCTTCGGAAGTGAAACACTGTGTCGCGCCAGGTGTTGCAGATGTGGCCGCAAATGGGCCGCAGCCGACGCGGCGCGCGCACCGAAACCTTAACTTGGCGGTGGCACGAAACGTGATTGACGCTTTGCCATGCGGCCGCGATCAACCCCATGGTTCCGTCATGCCTGCAGGCGCGAATCGGCGCGGGCCAGGCGGCCGTCGTGCAGTGCGCTGGCCACCAACCAGGCATCGGCACCGGCCGCAGCGGCGCACGCCAGGTCGGCGTCGTTGCGGATCCCGCCAGCGCCGACGATGAAGCTGCTGGGCGCTTTGGCGCGCACATCGCGCAGGGTCTCCAGGTCCGGCCCGGCGCCTGAGCCGACGCGCTCCAGCGTCATCACGATCACGCGTTGTGGCCACAGTGCGGGTGCGTCCCAGCAACCCGCAGCGTCAAGGCGCTGGCCGTCGCGGCGGTCTAGCGACAGCACGCCGGCATGACGATGGCCACCGCCCGCCTCTGCGTGGTCCCCGCGCGCCCCGCGCTGCCCGTCCCCGGACGCGAAGCAGCGTTTCAGCTCACTGCGCGATGCCAGCGATTCGCTGCCGAACACCGGCACCACCCGAGCTGCGCCCGCGCCGAGGCCGGCCAGCAGCGCCTCGGCAGCATCAACGTCGGTGAAGCCAGCATCGAGCCAGAGTTCCAGCGCCGGCAGGGCGTGCAGCAAGGCGCGCAGCACCTCGGCCTGGGCCGGCAGGCCGAGCAAGGCATCGAGGTCGGCGACGTACAACTGATCGGTTGCGCAGTGCGCACACAGAATTCGCGCGAGCGTGACCGGGTCGCTGCCGGCGCACAGCGCCGAGACCATCGGGCGATAGGCCTGGCGGTCGCCGCGCACGGCGCGCACCACCTGGCCGTGCATGAGGTCGATGACCGGAATGAGTTTCATGGTGGGCGCGGGTGAGTCAATGGGCCGAACAGTGAGCCGGAAAACGAGCGAGCGCGCGTCACGATGAAGCGCGTCCTGGTCTGCGAATACCTGAGCGGTGGCGGGTCGATGACTGGCAGCGAGGCGGCCCGTGACGCGCTGTTGGCGATGGGCACATCGATGCGCGACGCGATCGCCGCCGACCTGCTTCGCGCCGGAGTCTATGCCGTGACGGTGGTCACCTGTCCACGGGCTTCGCTGGTGCCCGCGCTCGCCGAGCCGGTGTTGCCGCGCACCGCAGAGTCGGCCGTCGATTTTGTGGCGCGCCAAGCCGACACGCATGATGCGGTCTGGGTCGTGGCGCCGGAGACCGATGGCCTGCTTGGCCAGTTCCAGCGCTGCGTCGACCCCGCGCGCTGGCTCGGCTGCGACGCGGCTTCGATCAAGCTCGCCTCGGCCAAGCGCGCCACGCTGCTGCACCTCGCCGAGGCCGGCATCACCACGCCGCTGGCCTTCGAGCATGCGCCCGAGAACCGGCGCTGGGTCGTCAAGCCCGACGACGGCGCGGGTGCCGTCGACACCCGCGTGCATGGCAGTGCCGACGCGGCCATGGACGACTGGGCCCAGCGCTCGCGGCGCGGCCACGCGATGGCAATCGAGCCCTGGGTCGAAGGCGAGGCGCTGAGCCTGTCGCTGCTGTGCCGCGCAGGGCACACCGAATTGCTGAGCGTGAACCAGCAGCACCTGTCGATCGACGCCGATGGCTGGCTGGCGTATGGCGGCGTCGAGGTCAACGTGCTACCGCTCTCGAGTGCGCGCGGCGCGTTGCTGGCGGCGCTGGCCTGCCGCGTCGACCGCGCCCTGCCGGGGCTGCGCGGCTTCGTCGGCATCGATCTGGTGTGGCATGCGCAGCGCGGGCCGGTGCTGATCGAAGTGAACCCGCGCGTGACCTGCGCCTATGTGGGCTTGTCTCGGGCGTTAGGTCGCAACTTGGCCGCCGAAGTGATCGACGCCCATGCGCAGGAGGCGACGCATGGCAAGGCCTGACACCGATGCGAGCGATTGCGTGGTCGGCTGGGACATCGGCGGCGCCCATCTGAAGGCCTGCGTGCTGCAACGCGGCGAGGTCATCGACGTGGCGCAGTGGGCCTGCCCGTTGTGGCAGGGCATGGCGCATCTCGACGCCGCGCTGGCGGCAGCCATGGAACGCTGGCCGGGCCTGCGCGCCATGCAGCATGCGGTCACGATGACCGGCGAAATGTGCGACCTGTTCGAGCACCGCGAAGACGGCGTGCGGCGCATCGCGCAGGCGCTGCAGCAAGCGCTGGCCGCCTCCACCGACGCGACGGGTCGCGGCGCGGTCAACTTCCATGCCGGCGATGCCGGCTGGTGCGGTGGCGCGGCCGTGGCCGCGAACTGGGAGGCGATCGCCTCGGCCAACTGGCTCGCCAGCGCGCGCCACGCCGCGCTTCGTTTCGGCGCGGGCGCGGGTGCCGGCGTGTTGGTCGACATCGGCAGCACCACCACCGACCTGATCCCCTTCAAGGCCGGTCGCGTGCTGACCCGCAGCCGCAGCGACTCGCAGCGCCTGGCCGTTGGCGAGCTGGTCTATCAGGGGGTGGTGCGCACGCCACTGTGCGCGCTGGCGCAGCGCATCGACTGGTGCGGCACGCCGCACAACGTGATGAACGAGTTCTTCGCCAGCACCGCCGATGTGTACCGCCTGACCGCTGAACTGAACCCGGCGCACGACCTGCAGCCCAGCGCCGACAACGCCGCCAAGGACCTGCCCGCGACGCGCCAGCGGCTGGCGCGCATGCTCGGGCTCGATGCGCGCGACGGCAGCCCCGAAGCCTGGGCGGCGTTCGCGCGCTCGTGGCGCGAAGCGCAGGTCAGCGAGCTGGGTGGCCAGTTGCGCCGGGTCATCGATGCATATCGCCTGGGCGATGGCGCCGTGATCGTCAGCGCCGGCTGTGGCGATTTTCTGGTGCGTGATGTGCTGGGGCATGCCGATCAAAATGCGGATCGGGATGCCGATGCAGATCCCGATGTGACACGCCCTCGCCGCCTTGCCCACTACGGCAGCGAAGTGGCCCGCGTGTCGGCCCACGCCCGCGCCGGGCGCGCTGCGGTCGAGGCCTGGGCGCAGGTGTGCGCGCCCAGCGTGGCCGTGGCCGCGTTGTTCGACCTGGACCACCGCTGATGTGGATCGTCAAGCTCGGCGGCAGCCTCACCACCAGCCCGTTGCTGCCGGCCTGGCTCGACCTGCTGGCGCAGTGCGGTGGCGGCCGCGTCACCGTGGTGTGCGGCGGTGGCAGCTTCGCCGACGAAGTGCGGCGCGCCCAGACGCACTGGAAATTCAGTGACCTCAGCGCCCACAACATGGCGGTGCTGGCGATGGCCCAGACCGCCCACCTGATGCACGGCCTGAACCCGGCCTTGCAGCTCGCGCGCAGCAAGGCCGACATCCGCCGTGTGCTGCACAACGGCCGCACCGCGCTGTGGCTGCCATTCGAGCTGCAACGCGATCAGCCGGACGCGAACACGAACTGGCAGGTCACCTCCGACAGCATTGCGCTCGACCTGGCGCGGCGCATGAACGCCGAGCGCCTGGTGGTCGTCAAGTCGTGTGAGATTGAT
>JANXZA010000008.1 GCA_025355745.1 Rhizobacter sp.
CCGCCATACACCGAGGCGATCACCTCCAGCGTGTACATCATGCCGAGCACCGAACAAGGGTTGCGGCGGTCGGCGGCCCAGTAGTTGAACCCGCTCAAAGCCAGCGTATGGGGCATGGGCTGATGCGCGCGCGTGGCCGCCGGACCCACACCCACGGCTTCCAGGTCGTTCATGACCCACGCCTCATGCCCCGACTCTTCCTGCATGTGTTCATACAGAAAATACCGCACCTCGCGGTGCGTGTCGGGGATGCGGCTGGCGGCTGCGGCGCAGACCGGGTTGAAGTGCCAGACCACGTGGTACAGCTCAAGCAGCAACTTGCGGTAGCGCTCGACCGACATGCCGTCGGCGACGGCCGCGAGCACGACGGGGTGGGTTTCGAAGTCGCGTCGGGCTTCGTCGGTTCGGGTCACCAGATCGGCAAAAAAGGGCAGCATTCACACTTCCGGGTAAGGCGCAGACCAAGCTGTCTGCACCAAAAGTTAGGGATTGACGAGCGCAGGCAGATGCAAACTTCGCGCCAACTCTAATGCAGACGGCGACGCCGTCACAGTGGCAGGCCTTACAGGGTCTCATGCCGATGTGACCCGCGCGCGCCAGCGCGGCGTTTGCGCATGCCATCCAGGCCTGCCGGCCGACGCAGTTCCTACAATCGTTGCAGTCCGACCACATCGAGAGCCCCTGGCATGCCCGTCAACCTTCAAGCCCCCGATCCAAAGCAGCTGTTCGCCGTCCGCGGGGTCTCGCTGGGCATCGCGATGGCCGGTGTGCGCAAGGCCAATCGACGCGACCTGACGCTGGTCGTGCTGGCCAAGGGCTCGTCGGTCGCGGGGGTCTTCACGCAGAACCGCTTCTGCGCGGCGCCGGTGCAGCTGTGCCGGCTGCACCTGGCGCGATCAGCGGCTTCTGGGTCGGCTTCTGCGGCTTCTGCAGCGCCGCTGGCCGGCCCGCGCGCGATTCTGATCAACACCGGCAATGCCAATGCCGGCACCGGCGAAGACGGGTTGGCGCGCGCCCGCGCCAGTTGCATCGCGCTGGCCGGCCTGCTCAAGATCGAGCCGGAACAGGTGCTGCCGTTCTCGACCGGCGTGATCATGGAGACCCTGCCGGTCGATCGCATCATCGCCGGCCTGCCGGCTGCGCTGGCCGACCTGCAGGCCGACCACTGGGGTGAGGCTGCGCAGGCCATCATGACCACCGACACGCTGCCGAAGGCCGCCTCGCGGCAACTTCAGCTCGGGGGCAAGACCGTCACGATCACCGGCATCAGCAAGGGCGCCGGGATGATCCGGCCGAACATGGCGACGATGCTCGGCTTCATCGCCACCGATGCCGCCATCGCCCCCGCACTGATGCAGGCGTTGGTGGTCGACGCGGCCGACGAATCGTTCAACCGCATCACCATCGACGGCGACACCTCGACCAACGATTCGTTCGTGCTGATCGCCACCCACCAGGCCGGCAATGCGCCCATCACCCGGCTCGACGCCGGCGATGGCGCCGCGCTGCGCGACGCGGTGGTGGCGGTGGCGCAGCAACTCGCGCAGGCCATCGTTCGCGATGGCGAGGGTGCGACCAAGTTCATCACGGTGAGGGTCGAGGGTGGCAAGACGCCGGCCGAGTGCCGACAGGTGGCTTATGCGATCGCGCATTCGCCGCTGGTCAAGACCGCGTTCTTCGCCAGCGACCCGAACCTCGGCCGCATCCTGGCGGCGGTCGGCTACGCCGGCATCGACGACCTCGACCAGACGTGCATCGACCTGTTCCTCGACGACGTGCTGGTGGTCGAACACGGCGGTCGCCACCCCGATTACCGCGAAGAAGAGGGTCAGCGGGTGATGAAGCAAAGCGAGATCACGGTGCGGGTGGACTTGCACCGCGGACCGGAGCACAGCACGGTCTGGACTTGCGACCTGAGCTACGACTACGTGAAGATCAACGCCGACTATCGGAGTTGAGAGCGTCCCAGGCCCCTGTCGGCGCCCGGCGTTCGCGGAGAAACGAGGCCCGTTGTTGTCCGGCGGCCCTCACTTGCAGTGCGCACATCGGCTTGCAAGCCGATGTCGCTCTACGGGCTCGCCGCATGCGGCTCGAAAGCCCCGTCTCGCCCCCCGCCCTCTCCCGCACGCGGGAGAGGGCGTCATGCGCGGCCCCCTCTCCAGCGAGCGGGAGAGGGGGAGGGAGCCAGGTACTTGCTTGCTCTTCCGCAGGCGGCAGAGCGGGTCACGTATTGCTCCCTCTCCCGCGCGCGGGAGGGTTGGGGTGAGGGTCCTCGCCCGCCGAATGGAACTTGGCTTCTCAAGTCAAGTGTGGCGAGCGGATGGCCCGAGAGCTGAACCCGGCCTCAAAAGCGGCCGGGTCGGGTTGCCGCTCAGGCCCGGCTGCGACGCCGTGCCACGAAGCCCAAGACGCCCAGCCCAGCCAACATCAGCGCGTAGGTGTGGGGTTCCGGTACGGCGCCGACGTTGTCGTAGACACCGATCAGCCCGGGTGTTTGAACAATCACCGAATTCGGGTTGGCCAGGGCCGACACCGTGTTGCCGTTGTTGTAGTACAGGTCGGTCACGCCGCTGAAGATCGGGTGTACGCCGGTCACGGCCAGGGTGCCGTTGACGCCGTTGTAGTTGTTGCCGTCGAAAGCCAGGCCAAAGCCCCCCAGGAAACCGTTCCAGCGCGCGGCTTCACCAGCCGGGCCGCCGTCACCGGTGCCGGCCATGATGAACACGCCGCCGCCAGCATTGACGTAATCGGCGAGCACCGCGTCATCCTTGCCGAAGGCACCTCCGCCCAGGTACACGGCGTCGTAGTTGAGCAGGTTCGCGAGCGTGAAAGGTGCGGCCGTGTCGAAGGTCGGCGTGTAGCCGGCCCCGCTCAGCGCGGCGCTGAAGCTGGCGCCGAAACCGAAATTGTTCGAGTAGATCAACACATTGCCGCCGGGCGTGCCGTCGGTGTCGAGAAACTTCACGACGTTTTGTGCAAAGTTGCTTGCGTTCGAACCGCCGGCTTGCGAGAAGCCGGTGTCCGACCAGGTCCACTCGTCATGGTTGACGACGACGCGCCCAGCCAGCGCCGGCGCCGATGCGCAGGACAGCAGCACCGCGGCGGCAACCAGGGCGCCACTGCGGCGGGCAGGCGCCGAGGTGGTGAATTTCGAGGCGATGGGGTTGATGGCGTTCATATGCAGGCTCCTGATGGTGTTGGCAACAGGCCGCAGTTTCCACTTGCGGGTGCCCGGCGCAATCCCTGAAGTGAGGGATTCAGCTCGTCAGCCGATGCCGCCCGGCGCAAATCGATCGACCGCATCGGTGATCATGCCGTCGACGCCCAGGCCGATGAGGCGCTGCGCTTCGGCCACCTCGTTGACGGTGTAGACGAGGGCGCGCAGCCCGGCGCCATGCAGCCGGCCGATCAGCGCCGCGTCCATCAACGCGTGGTTCGTGACGACGGCCACGCAGCCCAGCGCCTGCGCCTGCTCGAACCAGCCGTCTCGCAGCGTGTCGAGCAGCAGTGCGCGGGGCAGGTCCGGCGCTGCCAGGCGTGCAGCCTCCAATGCTTCGGGGTCGAACGAACTGAGCAGCGGCGCCACGGCCTGCCCGGCCCACAGGTGCGCGGCTTCGAGTGCGACGACGCGCCCGGTGCGTTGCGCATCGCCCGGGGTCGGCTTGATCTCGATGTTCAACGCGTGCTGGTTGCGAACGCAGTAGCGCGCGATGGCCTGCAGCGTGGGAATCGGTTCGCCGCCAAAGCCCGGGCTGTGCCATCCGCCGGCATCGAGCCGTGACAGTTCGCTCCAACTTTGAACACCGGCGGTGCCAAGGCCGGAGGTCGTGCGCTCCAGGGTCGCATCGTGAAGCAGGAAGGGCACACCATCGGCGCTCAGCTTCACGTCGCATTCAAAGGCGCGATAGCCGTGTTCCGCACCGACGCGAAACGCCGCGAGCGTGTTCTCCGGCGCCAGCTTGCCGGCGCCGCGATGAGCGATCCACAGTGGGTAGGGCCAGGGGTTCATGGGATGCGCGGACTCATCAATTCACTACCGCAGAGACGCGGAGAACGCAAAGGTTCGCCGAGAAGAAAACGCTTTCGAAAGTCCTCTGCGCAACTCCGCGTTCTCTGCGCCCCTGCGGTGAGTGAGTTGGCTCTTGCCTTCGAGGCGCATCCACCTGAATCACATTCTCAAACGCGCTGCTGCGTGCCTGCGTCGAACCAATGCAATTGCGCCGGCGCGGCCTGCAACAACACCGTGTCGCCAACCCGCGGCGGCGTCAACGTGGCGTCGATGCGCACGATGAACAGCGTCTCGCCGAGCCGCCCGTACACGAGCCGCTCAGCGCCCAGCATTTCGAGCGCCTCGACGCGCAACGGCCAGCCGGTGCCGCCCGCCTGGCGCAGTTCGACGTGCTCCGGGCGCAGCCCCAGCACCAGCTCGCCGGCGCGCGGTGCGGCCATCGGCAGCGCCAGCGTCTGGCCACCGGCGCTGAAGCGCGAGCCGTCGGCCAGGCCCGGGATCAGGTTCATCGGCGGTGAGCCGATGAAGCTCGCTACAAAGGTGGTGGCCGGCCGGTGATAGACCTCCTCGGGCGTGCCGATCTGCTCCATGCGCCCGCCGTTCATCACGATCATGCGCTGCGCCAGCGTCATCGCCTCGACCTGGTCGTGGGTGACGAACAGCGAGGTCACGCCGAGTTCGGCGTGCAGCTTCTGGATCTCCAGGCGGGTCTGCGCGCGCAGCTTCGCGTCGAGGTTCGAGAGCGGCTCGTCGAACAGAAACACCTGCGGCTGGCGCACGATGGCGCGGCCCATCGCGACCCGCTGGCGCTGGCCGCCCGACAGCTCGCGCGGCTTGCGTTGCAGGAACGGGCCGAGCTCCAGAATCTTCGCTGCCTTGTCGACGCGGGTCTTGATCTCGGCCAATGCCACCTTGGCGATCTTCAGGCCGTAGGCCATGTTGTCGAACACGCTCATGTGCGGGTAGAGCGCGTAGTTCTGGAACACCATCGCGATATCGCGCTCGCTCGGTTCGGTGTCGTTGACGACGCGCCCGCCGATCGCAATCTCGCCGCCGGAAATTTCTTCGAGGCCGGCGACCATGCGCAGCAAGGTCGACTTGCCACAGCCCGACGGCCCGACGATGACGATGAACTCGCCGTCGGCGATCTCGGCGCTCACGCCGTGGATGACCGGGTTCGCCTTGGCGCCCGTGCCGTAGCGCTTGACGACGTTTCTGAGTGAGATGGAGGCCATGGGTTGCTGTTGTTGTTGTCAGGAAGTGCCTGCTGCCCGATCACTTTTCGGTATCGACCAGGCCCTTGACGAACCACTTCTGCATCAGCATCACGACCAGCGCGGGCGGGATCATCGCCAGAATCGCGGTGGCCATCACCAGGTTCCACTGGTTCTGCGAATCGCCGCCAGCGATCATCCGCTTGATGCCGATCACGACCGGGTACATGTTCTCGTTCGTCGTCACCAGCAGCGGCCACAGGTACTGGTTCCAGCCGTAGATGAACTGGATCACGAACAGCGCAGCGATGCTGGTGGCCGACAGCGGCACCAGAATGTCGATGAAGAAACGCATCGGCCCGGCGCCGTCGATGCGAGCCGCTTCCACCAGTTCCTCGGGCACGGTCAGGAAGAACTGGCGGAACAGGAAGGTGGCCGTGGCCGAGGCGATCAGCGGCACCGTCAGCCCGGCAAAGCTGTTCAACATGCCGAGGTCGGACACCACCTTGTAGGTCGGCCCGATGCGCACCTCCACCGGCAGCATCAGGGTCACGAAGATGGCCCAGAAGAAGAACATCCGGAAGCGGAACCGGAAGTAGACGATCGCGAACGCCGACAGCAGCGAGATCGCGATCTTGCCGAAGGTGATGACGAGCGCGGTGACCAGGCTGACGAACATCATGCGGCCCACCGCAGCGGTCGAGCCCGCGCCGCTGCTGCCGCCGTTCAGCGCGGTCACATAGTTTTCGACCAGGTTCGAGCCCGGCAGCATCGGCATCGGCGACTGCACCATTTCGGCCGCGGTGTGGGTCGAGGCGACGAACGCGATGTAGACCGGCAGCGCGACCACGAGCACACCGACGATCAGGATCGCGTGGGCAAGGATGCCGAGCGTGGGGCGGCGCTCAACCATGGGGTTCAGCCATGAATTCAGCCACGCAGCCTAACGCTGCACCTGCGCACCACAGGAAGCGCCGCATCAGTAGTTCACCTTCTTCTCGACATAGCGGAACTGCACCACCGTGAGCACCACCACGATGGCCATCAACACCACCGACTGCGCGGCCGAGCCGCCCAGGTCCATCGCCTTGAAGCCGTCGTAGTACACGCGGTACACCAGGATCGAGGTGTCCTTGCCGGGCCCGCCCTGGGTGGCGGCGTCGATGATCGCGAAGGTGTCGAAGAACGCGTAAACGACGTTGATGACGAGCAGGAAGAAGGTGGTCGGCGACAGCAGCGGGAACTGGATCGTCCAGAAGCGCCGCCAGGGGCGCGCGCCGTCGATGGCAGCGGCTTCGATCAGCGACTTCGGGATGCTCGCCAGCCCGGCGAGGAAGAACAGGAAGTTGTACGAGATCTGCTTCCAGATCGCAGTCATCACGACCAGCGTCATCGCCTGACTGCCGTTCAGCAGGTGGTTCCATTCGATGCCGAGTTGGCCAAGAACATAGGCGACGATGCCAATGCTGGGCGAGAACATGAACAGCCACAGCACGCCGGCCACCGCCGGTGCCACGGCATACGGCCAGATCAGCAGCGTCTTGTAGAACGTGGCGCCGCGCACCACGCGGTCGGCGAACACCGCCAGCACCAGCGAGATGCCGATGCCCAGCACCGCCACCAGCGACGAGAAGATCGCGGTGGTCTTGAACGAGGCGAGGTAGGTCTCGTCGTTCCACAGATTGCGAAAGTTTTCCAGGCCGATCCATTCCACCGAGGTGCCGAAGGCATCGGACTGCTGCAGCGATTGCAGCAGGGCCTGCGCGGCAGGCCAGAAAAAGAACACCGCGATGATGACGGCCTGCGGCGCGAGCAGCGCCCAGGGCAGCCAGGGGGAACGGAAGACGACGCGTTTTTCAGCGGCCATGGGCATCGCCCTCACCCCAACCCTCTCCCGCAGGCGGGAGAGGGAGCAGACCCTCAGCGCATCGCAATTCCATCTCCACCGTACTCTGGGGTGAGGGGGTCATTGCTGCCATGACCGAACAGACGCGTGCATCAGTTCACTTCGCGTTCGCCTTCTCGAACCGAACCAGCAATTCATCCCCGCGCTTGACGATCGAGTCGAGCCCTTCCTTGGCGGTCTTTTTGCCGCCCCAGACTTCCTCGAGTTCTTCATCCTCGATGGCGCGGATCTGCACATAGTTGCCCAGCCGAATGCCGCGCGACTTGTCGGTGGTCTTGCGGATCATCTGCGTCACGGCCACGTCGGTGCCCGGCTTCTCCTTGTAGAAGCCCGACTTCTCGGTGAGCTCGTACGCGGCGGTCGTGATCGGCAGGTAACCGGTGCGCTTGTGGCTGGCCGACTGCACTTCGGGGCTCGACAGGTAGTCGAAGAATTTCGCCACGCCCTTGTACTCGGCCGGCTTCTTGCCCGCCAGCACCCACAGGCTGGCGCCGCCGATCACGGTGTTCTGCGGCGCGCCCGGCACGTCGGGGTAATAGGGCAGGGCGGCCAGGCCGTAGCCGAACTTGGCGTTCTTCGCGACGTTGCCGTAGAAGCCCGACGACGTGTTGATCATCGCGCACTCGCCCGAGATGAAACTGGCCTCGGGCACGTTGCCGCGGCCCTTGTAGATGAACAGGCCCTGCTTGGACATATTGGCCAGGTTCTCGATGTGGCGCACATGCAATGGCGAGTTCACTTTCATGCGCGCATTCAGGCCTGCCAGCCCGTTTCGCTGGGTCGCGAACTCGACGTTGTGCCAGGCCGAGAAGCTTTCCAGTTGCGTCCAGCCCTGCCACGCGGTGGTGAACGGGCACTTGTGGCCGCTGGCCTTCAGCTTGGCAGCGGCCAGCGTCACTTCGGGCCAGGTGGTGGGCGGCTTGTCTGGGTTGAGGCCGGCGGCCTTGAAAGCGTCCTTGTTGAAGTAGAAAACCGTCGTCGAGCTGTTGAACGGGAAGCTCAGCATCTGGCCGTTCGGCGCGGTGTAGTAGCCGGCCACCGCCGGCACGTACGCGGCGGGGTCGAACTTCACGCCGGCATCTTTCATCACCTGGCCGACCGGGATGATGGCGCTCTTGCTGGCCATCATCGTCGCGGTGCCGACCTCGAACACCTGCAGGATGTGCGGTGCATTGCCAGCCCGGAATGCGGCGATCGCGCCGGTCATCGATTCGTCGTAGCTGCCCTTGAAGGTGGGCACGATTTTGTAGTCCTTCTGGCTCGCGTTGAAGTCCTTCGCGAGGTCGTTGACCCACTCGCCGTTCACCGCCGTCATCGAGTGCCACCACTGGATTTCGGTCTGCGCCTGGGCGTGGCCCGAGAGCGACAGGGCAAAGACACTGGCGGCGATGGCGAGGGACTTGAATTTCATGAGAACTCCGTAGGCAGGGGGTGGTCTGCGTGACCAACCCGAGAGTGTGCTGTGTTGATGTGACAAGCGCGCATGACATGCGCGTGAGAGCGGCCTGTCGGACAGGCGCCGTTTATCACGCCTAAGCCGCGCCACCACAACTGGGACAAGCCCGCTGGCAGGCCCGGGCGGCACCCGCTTCCCCTTTTGCTGCGCTGCCACATACGCTGCGGTAACATCTTCGCTCAAGTGCCAACGCGGGTGCCGACCTGCCTCGATCGCGATGAACGCACCCCTTCCGCTGAGCCAGATCACCGCCGCTGCGCTGGCCGAAAAACACGCGCCTCGGCTGCGCGAAATTCCCTACAACTACACCTCGTTCTCGGACCGCGAGATCGTCATCCGGCTGCTCGGCGCGCGCGCCTGGGAGGTGCTGTCGAAGTTGCGCGATGCGCGCCAGACCGGCCGCTCGGCGCGCATGCTTTACGAAGTGCTGGGCGACATCTGGGTGGTGCAACGCAACCCTTATCTGCAAGACGACTTGCTGGACAACCCGCGCCGCCGCGCGCTGTTGATCGACGCCTTGCACCACCGCCTGGGCGAGGTCGAGAAGCGCCGCACGCCGGCTGATGATGCCGAGCGCGACGCCGTCGTCGGCGAGCTGCTGGCGCTGGCCAGCGCTGCGGTCACGGCCTTCGACGCGCAGTTCGATG
The DNA here is from genome assembly GCA_025355745.1 of Rhizobacter sp. Taxonomy (GTDB): domain Bacteria; phylum Pseudomonadota; class Gammaproteobacteria; order Burkholderiales; family Burkholderiaceae_C; genus LMDS01. The sequence continues at coordinate 9,233 of JANXZA010000008.1, forward strand.
TGGTCGCCGAGTTGCGCCGCCGCACGGCCAAGGTGCTCGGCCGCGTCACCGCCAAAGACAACATCAAGTTCGACGGCCTGAGCCGCGTCTCGCACGTGACCGACGCGACCGACTGGCGCGTCGAGTACCCCTTCGTCGTGCTGATGCCCGACACCGAGGCCGAGATGGCCGGCCTGGTGAAGGGCTGCGTCGAACTCGGCCTGACCATCATCCCGCGCGGCGGCGGCACCGGCTACACCGGCGGCGCGATCCCGCTGACCTGGGACAGCGTCGTCATCACCACCGAGAAGCTCGAGGCGCTGAGCGAGGTCGAGATGCTGACCCTGCCGGGCCTGAGCCAGCCGGTCGCCACCGTCTGGACCGAAGCTGGTGTCGTGACCCAGCGCGTGGCCGATGCCGCCGAGCGCGCCGGCCATGTGTTCGCGGTCGACCCGACCTCGGCCGAGGCCTCGTGCATCGGCGGCAACATCGCGATGAACGCGGGCGGCAAGAAGGCCGTGCTGTGGGGCACCGCGCTCGACAACCTGGTGTCGTGGCGCATGGTCACGCCGCAGGCCAAGTGGCTCGAGGTGACGCGGCTGAATCACAACCTCGGCAAGATCCACGACATCGAGACGGCGAGCTTCGAGTTGCGCTACTTCGATGCCTCGGGCAAGACGCTGGAGCGCACCGAACGGCTCGACATTCCCGGCCGCACCTTCCGCAAGGAGGGCCTGGGCAAGGACGTGACCGACAAGTTCCTCGCCGGCCTGCCGGGCATCCAGAAGGAAGGCTGCGACGGCCTCATCACCAGCGCGCGCTGGATCGTCCACAAGATGCCGGCGCACACCCGCACCGTGTGTCTGGAGTTCTTCGGCAACGCGAAGGACGCGGTGCCGTCGATCGTCGACATCAAGGACTTCATGTTCGCCGAAGCGAAGCGCGGCGGCGCCGTGCTGGCGGGCCTGGAACACCTCGACGACCGTTACCTGCGGGCGGTCGGCTACGCGACGAAGAGCAAGCGGGGCGGCCTGCCGAAGATGGTGCTGTTCGGCGACATCGCCGGTGACGACGCCGACGTGGTGGCGCGCGCCACCAGCGAGGTCGTGCGGCTGGCGAACGGCCGCGCGGGCGAAGGCTTCATTGCGGTCAGCGTCGATGCGCGCAAGAAGTTCTGGCTCGACCGCAAGCGCACTGCGGCGATCAGCAAGCACACCAACGCGTTCAAGGTCAACGAAGACGTGGTGATCCCGCTGCCGCGCATGGGCGAGTACACCGAGGGCATCGAGCGCATCAACATCGAGTTGAGTTTGCGCAACAAGCTCGCGCTGGTCGAGGCGCTCGAAGCCTTCTTCCTCAAGGGCGAGCTGCCGCTCGGCAAGGGCGACGATGCCGGCGAGATCGCGTCGGCCGAGTTGCTCGGCGATCGCGTGCAGCAGGCGCTGGCGGTGCTGCACGAGGTCGGCGGCCAGTGGCAGGCGTGGCTGACGCATCTCGATGCGGCGCAGCCGCCATCGGCCAACGGTCCGGGCCGGAGCTTCTTCACCGACCTGCAAGACCACACGCTGCGCGCCTCGTGGAAAACGCAGATCCGCGCGCCGTTGCAGAGCATCTTCGCCGGCGCTGCGCTCGCGCCCATCGTCGATGCGTGTCAGAAGGTCCATGCGCAGGTCTTGAAGGGCCGCGTCTGGGTAGCGTTGCACATGCATGCCGGCGACGGCAATGTGCACACCAACATCCCGGTCAACAGCGACAACTACGAGATGCTGCAAACCGCGCACGACGTGGTGGTGCGCATCATGGCGCTGGCGCGCTCGCTCGACGGCGTGATCTCGGGCGAGCACGGCATCGGCATCACCAAGCTCGAATTCCTGACCGATGCCGAGATGGCCGACTTCACCGCCTACAAGCTGCGCGTCGATCCCGAAGGCCGCTTCAACAAGGGCAAGCTGATGCGCAACGTGGCGTTCGAGGGCGCGGCGACGAAGGCCGAGCTGCGGCCGTCGGATCTGAGCCAGGCCTACACGCCGAGCTTCGGCCTGATGGGCCACGAGTCGCTGATCATGCAGCGCAGCGAGATCGGCGAGATCGCGAACTCGATCAAGGACTGTTTGCGCTGCGGCAAGTGCAAGCCGGTCTGCGCCACCCATGTGCCGCGCGCGAACCTGCTGTACAGCCCGCGCAACAAGATTCTCGCGACCTCGCTGCTGGTCGAGGCCTTCCTGTACGAAGAGCAGACGCGCCGCGGCGTGAGCATCAAGCACTGGGAAGAGTTCGAGGACGTGGCCGACCACTGCACCGTCTGCCACAAATGCCTCGCCCCGTGCCCGGTCGACATCGACTTCGGCGAGGTCTCGATGAACATGCGCAACCTGCTCGGCAAGATGGGCAAGAAGAGCTTCCGGCCCGGCAACAAGATGGCCATGATGTTCTTGAACGCCACGAATCCCGAGACGATCAAGCTGCTGCGCATCGGCATGGTCGACATCGGCTTCAAGGTGCAGCGCATCGCCAACGACCTGCTGCGCGGCCTGGCGAACCAGCAGACGGCGGCGCCGCGTTCCACGGTCGGCAGCGCGCCGATCAAGGAGCAGGTGATCCACTTCATCAACAAGAAGCTGCCCGGCGGCCTGCCGAAGCGCACCGCGCGCGCGCTGCTCGACATCGAGGACAAGGACTACGTTCCGATCATCCGCGACCCGAAGACGACCACCGGCGAGACCGAGGCCGTCTTCTACTTCCCCGGCTGCGGCTCGGAGCGCCTGTTCTCGCAAGTCGGCCTGGCGACGCAGGCGATGCTCTGGCATGCCGGCGTGCAGACGGTGCTGCCGCCCGGCTACCTGTGCTGCGGCTACCCGCAGCGCGGCTCGGGCCAGTTCGACAAGGCCGACAAGATCATCACCGACAACCGGGTGCTGTTCCACCGCGTCGCCAACACGCTGAACTACCTCGACATCAAGACCGTGGTGGTGAGCTGCGGCACCTGCTACGACCAGCTCCAGGGCTATCAATTCGACAAGATCTTCCCCGGCTGCCGAATCATCGACATCCACGAGTACCTGCTGGAAAAAGGCATCACGCTGCCTTCGACCGATGCCGGCGCCAGCGGGTATCTGTATCACGACCCCTGCCACACGCCGATGAAGTTGCAGGAGCCGATGAAGACGGTGAAGGCGCTGCTCGGCGCGAACGTGATCGAGAGCAAGCGCTGCTGCGGCGAGAGCGGCACGCTGGGCGTGACGCGGCCCGATATCTCGACGCAAATCCGCTACCGCAAGGAAGAAGAATTGCGCAAGGACGAGGTGGCGCTCAGAGGGCTGATGAAGAGCGCCAAGGGCGGCGCGGGCGCCGTGCCCGAGAAGGGCCCGATGAAGATCCTCACGTCCTGCCCGAGTTGCCTGCAAGGCTTGAGCCGCTACACCGGCGACCTGAAGAACGGCTTGCTGGAGGCCGACTACATCGTCGTTGAAATGGCGAACCGTATTCTTGGCCCGGACTGGATGCCGGAGTATGTGGAGCGCGCGAACCAAGGGGGGATCGAGCGAGTGCTGGTGTAGTCATTTTTGATGGGAGCTTGAACTGTGGCGGGATGCGACCACCGCGCAACAAACCCCGCTGTTCCAACTCGACTGCCGAGACTCGCAAACGACCGTTCCGCGCTGATCCCGTCATCCCCGTTCAACCAAATGGACATGGAGCGCTCGCTACACTCCGACCGCGCTATTTCCTGGATCAAACCGCCATGGCCGGACTCACCCCGCAAACCCCGCAACCTTCTTCCATCACCGTGCATCAACAGTCGCGCGTGCTTGAGGTGGGCTTTGCGAACGGCAGCCTGTTCCGCATCCCGTTCGAGCTGATGCGCATCTACTCGCCATCGGCCGAAGTGCAGGGCCATGGGCCGGGGCAGGAAGTGCTGCAGACCGGCAAGCGCGAGGTCGGCCTGACGGCGCTCGAGCCGATCGGCAACTACGCCGTGCAGCCGACCTTCTCCGACGGCCACGACACCGGCATCTTTTCGTGGGACTACCTGTTCTTCCTCGGCTCGCAGCAGGAAGACCTGTGGCGCAAGTACGAAGGCCGGCTGGCGCTGGCCGGCATTGGCCGCGACGCGCCGATGGCCGTGGCCGCGGCCGCCAAGTCGGCGAGTGGCGGCGGCTGTGGTGGCGGCAGCGGTCATAGCCATTGAAGACGCCACCAACAATCGTTGAGCAACCATGAGCGACACCCATTTCGGCTTTCAATCGGTCGACGAGACCCAGAAGGCCGGCCGCGTGCGCGGCGTGTTCGATTCGGTGGCGGCCAGGTACGACGTGATGAACGACCTGATGTCGATGGGGCTGCACCGCGCCTGGAAGGCCTACACGGTGGCAGTGGCGAACCTGCGCGAAGGCCAGCGCGTGCTCGACATCGCAGGCGGTACCGGCGACCTGGCGCGCGCCTTCGCGGCCAAGGTCGGGACCAGCGGCACCGTCGTTCACACCGACATCAACGAGGCCATGCTGCGCCAGGGCCGCGACCGCCTGCTCGATGAAGGCCTGCTGCTGCCGACCCTGATCTGCGACGCTGAAACGCTGCCCTTTGCCAGCAACAGCTTCGACCTCGTCAGCGTGGCCTTCGGCCTGCGCAACATGACGCACAAGGACAAGGCGCTGGCCGAGATGAGCCGCGTGCTGGTGCCCGGCGGGCGCCTGCTGGTGCTCGAGTTTTCGAAGGTTGCGGCGCCGCTGGCCAAGGCCTACGACTGGTACTCGTTCAACATCCTGCCGCGCATCGGCAAGCTGGTCGCGGGCGACGCCGACAGCTACCGCTACCTGGCCGAATCGATCCGCGTCCACCCCGACCAGGCCGAGCTGAAGGCGATGATGAAAGGCGCCGGCTTCGGCCATGTGGATGTGCACAACCTGAGTGCCGGCGTGGTGGCGCTGCATGTCGGCATCAAGTGTTGACGGCGGCGGGCGCGCCGGAAATGCGCGGCCGATGAAGCCATGGCCATGGGCATGGCCTTGCGCCGCCGGTCTGGCCGCCGCGCGCTGGCGCCTGTCGACACGGCTTGGCGTTTTGCTGTGCGCGCTGCTCGCGGGACTCGGTGCTGACGAGGTCTGCGCCGCAGCGTTGCCGGGCAACCTCACCTCGTCGGTCGGGCTGCTGGCGGCACTGGCGGCCTGGCTGGTCGTCAAGGCGTGGTCGACGCCGGGCCTTGCCGAATCGATGGGCGGCATGGTCGCGGTGGCCGCAGTCGCCGCGGCCACCACATGGCTGTGGCGCGCGCGCGCCGGCACGTTG
>JANXZA010000019.1 GCA_025355745.1 Rhizobacter sp.
TGTACCTGCCGTTGAACGGCACCCTCGCACCGGTGTCGGTGGCCATCGCCGCGCTGGCGCAGCGCGCCGACGGTGCCTTGCCGCTGCTGCCGAACGGCGTGCTGCGGCATCGCAAGCTGGGCGAGGTGAGCGTCGAGCGCGCCGGCCAGAGCCAGCGCGTGCAACTCGTGGCGCAGACCGGCGTCGGCCTGCAACCGTGGCTGTTCTGGGCCACCACCGGTGCGCGGCCGCGCCTGTTCGCGCTGGCCGATCTGGCCGGTGAAATCTTCATTGAAGAAGGCTGGCAGGCGAATCGCGAGCTGCTGGAGGCGAAGCAACGCAGCGCCGAGCGCACGCTGCTGCGCGATGTCGCGAACCGGCTGCGGCATCCGATGCCGGGCCTGACGGTGATCCGCAACGCACGCATCTTCGACAGTGCCAAGGCAACGCTCGCCGATGCGGCCGAAGCGGCCGATGTGTACGTGCTGCGCGGGCGCATCACCGCGGTGCTGCCCGCCGGCTCGGCCGCGCGCGAGGCCGACCGCGAGATCGACGCGGCCGGCCGCGTGCTGCTGCCCGGGCTGTTCGACATGCATGTGCACCTGGGCCGCTGGGACGGCATCCTGCACCTGGCGGCCGGCGCGACGACGGTGCGCGACATGGGCAACGACAACGCCTCGTTGCAGCAACTGCTGGACGACCGCGAGACGGGCGCGGTGCTCGCGCCGCAGATCGTTCCCTGCGGGTTCCTCGAAGGCCGGAGCCCGTACTCGGCGTCGCTCGGCACCAGCATCAGCACTGCGGCGCAGGCGCGTGACGCGATCGACTGGTACGTGCAGCGCGGCTATCCGCAGTTGAAAATCTACAACTCGTTTCCGAAGGACATCCTGCGCGAGACGGTCGCCTACGCCCACCTTCGCGGCCTGCGCGTGAGCGGCCATGTGCCGGCGTTCATGCGCGCGCAGGAGGTGGTGGAACAGGGCTTCGACGAGATCCAGCACATCAACCAGGTGCTGCTGAATTTCCTCGTTAGCCCCGACACCGACACGCGCACGCTGGCGCGCTTCTACCTGCCGGCCGAACAGGTGGCAGGCCTGGACTTCGATTCACAGCCGGTGCAGGACTTCATTGCGCTGCTGCGCGAACGCCGCACGGTGATCGATCCGACCGTGGCCGTGTTCGACCTCTTCAAGCACCGCGACGGCGAGCTCGCTGCCCCGTACGCGGCGGTGGCCGACCACATGCCTCCGGACGTGAAGCGCGGCTTTTTCGTCGGCGGCATGAAGATCGCGGACGACGCGGCGGCGCTGCGCAACCAGCGCTCGTACGCGAAGATGGTCGAGTTCATTGGCCGCCTGTACCGGGCTGGCGTACCCATCGTTGCCGGCACCGACAGTTGGCCCGGCATCACGCTGGCCGGCGAACTGGCGCTGTATGTGCAAGCCGGGCTGACGCCGGCACAGGTCTTGCAGATCGCCACGCGCAACGGCGCCACCCACTCGGGCACGAGCGCCGATCGCGGCAGCGTCGAAGTGGGCAAGCTCGCCGACCTGATCCTTGTCGATGGCGACCCGACACGCGACATCGCCGACATCCGCAAGGTGGCGCTCGTGGTCACGCAGGGCCATTGGCTCGCGCCGCAGGCGCTGCACGAGGAGCTGGGCATCAAGCCGTTCGTGTCGAGCACGCCACAGGTGCGCCAGCTGCCGAAGCCGGCGCGCCCGTCAACGGCTGGCGCATTGGCGGGACACGTCGGGCGCGGCCACCTCCACTGATGTGGCGCGGACGTTCGAACGATCCAAACTCAATTCATTTACCGCAGAGCACCTCCAGGAAATGTCTTCGACATTCCCGCCCCCCAGGGGTCAAGCAAAGTGGCGAAGCCACATTTGCTTGAGAGGAACAGCGTTGGCGGATTTCACGCCGAGCAAGAAGAGCTTGACTCTGCTCTGCGTGAAATCCGTCAACTCCCTTACTCTGCGGTAAGACTTTTCTCTGGGCCAACTCCGGCTCACCCCCGCTCGAACTTGAACACCGCCACGCTGGCGCGCAGGTTCGGCCAGCGTCGCACCGCCGCGCCCTTCTGGATGCCGAACGAATCAAGGATGCGCAGCCCGTCCTTGCGTGCCAGCACCTCGAAGTCAGCGTAAGTGCCGACACGAATGTTCGGCGTGTCGTACCACTGATACGGCAGCACGCGCGTCACCGGCATGCGCCCGGCAATGACATGCAGGCGGTTCGGCCAGTGCGCGAAGTTCGGAAAGCTGACGATGCCGATGCGCCCGACGCGCGCCGTCTCGCGCAGCATGCGCTCGGTGTTGCGCAGGTGTTGCAGGGTGTCGAGTTGCAGCACCACGTCGAAGCTCTGGTCTTCGAACAGCGCCAGCCCTTCTTCGAGGTTCAACTGGATCACGTTGACGCCGCGCTGGGTGCAGGCGAGCACATTCGCATCGTCGATCTCGATGCCGTAGCCGCTGCACTGCCGGTGCTCGCGCAAGTGCGCCAGAAACTCGCCATTGCCGCAGCCGAGGTCGAGCACCCGCGCGCCCATCGGCACCAGCTGCGCGATCAGCGCCATGTCTTGCCGGTCACTCATGGTCCGCGTCTTTTGCAGGGAGCGAGGTGCCGGATCGGTCTTTGCCACAAAGGCACGAAGACACGAAGGAAAGAACTGAAAGCCTTGTCTCTTCTTTAACCTCTTTGTCTTCTTGGTGTCTTTGTGCCGTTGTGGCAAAAACCATCCTCATCAAGCTCCCTCCCCCACCATGCGTTCGAAGTACGCCCGCAGCAGCGCGTGGTAGCGCACGTCGTCGAGCAGGAAGGCGTCGTGGCCGTGGGGGGCGTCGATTTCGGCGTAGCTCACGTCGCGCTTGTGGTCGACCAGCGCCTTGACGATCTCGCGCGAGCGGGCCGGGGCGAAGCGCCAGTCGGTCGTGAAGCTGATGATCTGGAACTTGCAGACGGCGGGCGCAAACGCGGCCGTCAGGTCGCCGCCGAACTCGCACGCGGGGTCGAAGTAGTCGAGCGCGCGGGTGATCAGCAGGTAGGTGTTGGCGTCGAAGTATTCGCTGAACTTGTCGCCTTGATAACGCAGGTAGCTTTCGATCTGGAACTCGACATCCTGCGTGCTGTACGCGAGCAATTCATTGGCCAACTCACGGCCGAACTTGGCCTCCATCGCGTCGTCGGACAGGTAGGTGATGTGGCCCAGCATGCGGGCCACGCGAAGGCCGCGGCGCGGCAACGCGGCATGGTCGTAGAAGTGGCCGGCGTGGAATTCCGGGTCGGTGACGATGGCGCGCCTTGCAACCTCGTTGAAGGCGATGTTCTGGGCCGACAGGTTCGGCGCCGATGCAACCGCGATGCAATGCCGCAGCCGGGTCGGATAGCGCAACGACCAGCTCAGCGCCTGCATGCCGCCCAGGCTGCCGCCGAGCACGGCGGCGAGCTGCACGATGCCCAGCGCATCGAGCAGCCGGGCCTGCGCATCGACCCAGTCTTCGACGGTCACGACGGGAAAGTCGGCGCCATAGGGCTTGCCGGTGGCGGGGTTCGATTGCATCGGCCCGGTCGAGCCGAAGCACGAGCCGGGGTTGTTGACGCCGATGACGAAGAAGCGGTTCGTGTCGAGCGGTTTGCCGGGGCCGACGAGGTTGTCCCACCAACCCGGGTCCTGCCCCGCATAGGTGCCTGCCACATGGTGGCTGGCGTTCAGCGCGTGGCACACCAGCACCGCGTTGCTGCGCTTCGCGTTCAGCGTTCCGTAGGTCTCGTAGACCAGCGTGTAGTCGCGCAGTTGCGCGCCGCTGCGCAGCGCCAGAGGCTGCGCAAAGTGCATCGATTGGGAAGAGACGTCGCCAACGGAGGCCATGGACACCCAGATGAAAAAACCCGGCACCGCCAAAGCGGGACACCGGGTTCGAGCGTCCTGTCTTTAGCCGTATTTATAGAGCGCCCGCAAGCCGGAACAAATCAGCGCGGTCGCAGTATAGCGGCGTCATCGGGGCCGGCCGCAGGCGTCGGCGCAGCCCATGAAGAAGGGGCCCGCAGACCCCTTGTCGAGACGCGCCGCGAAGGGCGCAAGCGCACCGCGCGCTGGCTCAGGCCGCCTTGCGGCGCCGTGCCACCATGCCCAGCGCCGCCAGACCGGCCAGCATCAGCGCATAGGTCTCGGGCTCGGGAACGGCCGCTGCCAAGCGGATTGCGGTGATCTGGGTGCCGAAGTTGCGCGAGTCGGAGGCCAGCTCCTGGATGGTCCAGAACACGTTCGAATCGGTCGGGTCGACCATCGTCGCGCTGTAGTCGCCCCAGCGGCTCGGCGGGCTGCCGAAACCGTCGGTGTAGTCGCCCACCGCGCTGGTGGCCAGCAGCAGATCGTCGGTAAAGGTCAGCACGCCACCGACGGTGTGACCGATGGCCGCGAACGAACTGATGTTCATGTTCGCGCCCGACTTGTTGTAGCCGATCACGACATCGCCGTTCTCGTTCGCGGCAATCGACGGCTGCCAGTAGTCGTGGCTCGCGTCGTTGAGCAGGCCTTCCTGCAGCAACCCGCCGGTGGTGGCGTCGATGACCATCCAGTGCACCGAGTTGAAGCCGGGCGCCGTGCCGCTGCCTTGATTGCCGTCGTTGAAGGCATTCGTGGCGTAGATGCGGTTGCCGACCTGCTGAACCGTGCCGCTGATGCGGTCGTCAAGCGTGTCGATGATGCGCGAGCCGTTCGGCTGGCGCGCCAAGGTGCCGTTGCCGTCGTGCGCGACCGTGATGGAGTTGGTCACGCCGAGAGTCGCCCCGGCTGCGGCGGTGTTGTTGATGTTCGTGACCTGAACCTTGTTGAAGGCGTCTGCGCTGACGGCAATCACCTTGCTGCCGGTGTAGCCGGTGCCGTAGTTGGTGACGCCCTGCGGCGTGAACCCCATCGCCGAATTCGCCTGCTTGAAGGTGGCGATGCCGGCGGTGGTCGGGGCCACGCCGAGCAGGCTGCTCTTCGGGATGCTGCTCAGGGTCACGCCCTTGAAACTGCCCGCTCCGGTGAAGTCGTTCGAGCCGATGTAGACCGCGTTCGCGTCGATGTTCAGCGTCGGGTAGTCGTTGAAAGTCGTGGCGCCGGCGACGTTGTAGGTGGTCGACTTCCAGCCGTCGAGCGGGTTCGACGTCTTGGACACCGCGAGCAGCACCGTGTTGTTGACGAACGCCGGGCTGGCCACGGTGATCTCGGCCGCGAACCAGCGCTGGCTGCCCGGGTCGTACTTGATCCGCGTGTCCGACAGGCCCTGGTTGATGAGTGCCGCCGACACGCCGGCATCGCGCCAGAACTGCGCGTCGGTGGTGAAGGCCGAGCGCGCGCCATTGCGGTCATAGACCGCGTAGCCGCCGTTGATGAACTCGACGAAGTTGTTGATGCCGATCGCGCCGTTGGTGTCGGGCGGCGCGTAGCGGCCACCATTGGCCACCGACGTCTCGGCCAGACCCAACCCGGCGAAATTGTGGATGATGGTCTGGGCCTGCGCCGCCGTGCCGAAGCACATCAGCGCGAACGCCGCAGCAGCCAGGGGCGTGAGCGAAACGCGGGCGCGAGGGAGAGTTCGAAAGTTCATGGTGGGCCTCGATGCGAGCATGCGCCCGGAAGATACCGTCGCAGCCACGTATGTCAAATCATGTTGCTTGAAATTTCCATCCCCTGAATCAGGGGGTAGCCCTATTTATTTGGTAACCGTTGGCGCCGCGACTGGCTCGGTTGCACGGCTATCCGCAGACGGACGCGATCTGGCACCGCGTGCTGCGGGCGCTCGATGAGCGCCTTCGCTTCGTGCTGCCCGATCTGCACCACAACGGCAAATCATCGAAACCGGCCGGCGCACTGAAAGCCTTGAACAGGCCGGGCATCCGGGCATTCCCGCAAGCAACGGCGTGATGCTGGCGAACTACCATCGCGCCAGACTTTCGAGGTGCCGTCATGTTCAACTGGCTCAAAGAGCTCGACCGCTACCTGCCGGTGCGCTATGCCGTCTGGCTGCTGTGCGCGCTGGTGATGCTGCTCGCCGCCTTCGCCTGGGTCGCCTTCGATGTGGGGGGCTGGGTCGTGCTCGGCTTCATGTTCCTCACCGGCCTGGGCTGGCGCGACGTGCAGCAGACGCGCCATTCGGTGCTGCGCAACTACCCGGTCATCGGCCACCTGCGCTTCCTGCTCGAATTCATTCGCCCCGAGATGCGCCAGTACTTCATCGAAGGCGACAACGAGGCCGCGCCGTTCTCGCGCCAGCAGCGGTCCATCGTCTACCAGCGCGCCAAGGGCGAGGCCGACAAGCGGCCGTTCGGCACCCAGATGGACGTGGGCGCGGTCGGCTACGAATGGATCAACCACTCGATGCTGCCGACGCACCTGGCCACGCACGACTTCCGGGTGCTGATCGGCGCCGGCCGGGCCCAGCCCTACAGCGCCAGCATCTTCAACATCTCGGCGATGAGCTTCGGCGCGCTCAGCGCGAACGCCATCATGGCGCTGAACACCGGCGCGAAGCGCGGCAACTTCGCGCACGACACCGGCGAAGGCTCGATCAGCCGCTACCACCGCGATGACGGCAAGGAGCGCGGCGGCGACCTGATCTGGGAGATCGGCTCGGGCTACTTCGGCTGCCGCAATGCCGACGGTTCGTTCAACGCGGAGCGCTTCACTGAGAACGCTGTGGCGCCGCAGGTGAAGATGATCGAACTCAAGCTCAGCCAGGGTGCCAAGCCCGGCCATGGCGGCGTGCTGCCCGGGCCGAAGGTCACGCCCGAGATCGCGGCGGCGCGCGGCGTCGAGCCGTGGGTCGATTGCGTCTCACCGGCCAGCCACAGCGCGTTCGGCACGCCGATCGAGATGATGCATTTCATCGAGCGGCTGCGCGCGCTGTCGGGCGGCAAGCCGACCGGCTTCAAGCTGTGCATCGGCCACCCGTGGGAGTGGCTCGCGATCGCCAAGGCGATGCTCGAAACCGGCATCACGCCCGACTTCATCGTCGTCGATGGCGCCGAGGGCGGCACCGGCGCGGCGCCGGTCGAGTTCACCGACCATGTGGGCGCGCCGCTTCAGGAAGGGCTGCTGCTGGTGCACAACACGCTGGTCGGCCTGAACCTGCGCGACAAGGTCAAGCTGGGCTGCGCCGGCAAGGTGATCACCGCGTTCGACATCGCCCGCATGCTGGCGCTCGGCGCCGACTGGTGCAACTCGGCGCGCGGCTTCATGTTTTCGCTCGGCTGCATTCAGGCGCAGAGCTGCCACACCGGCACCTGCCCGACCGGCGTGACCACGCAAGACGACCAACGCGCCCGTGCGCTGGTGGTGCCGAGCAAGGCCGAGCGCGTCTACCAGTACCACCGCAGCACCTTGATCGCGTTGCAGGAACTGGTGCAGGCGGCCGGGCTGGACGACCCGGCCAGGCTCACTGCTGCGCACATCGTGCGGCGCAGCTCGGAGCAAAGCGTCAAGCTGCTCGCCAACCTGCTGCCGTTCGTGAAGCCCGGCGAGTTGCTCAGCGGCGAATCGACCCAGCAGGTGTTCCGCATGTACTGGCCGATGGCCCAGGCATCAAGCTTCCAGGTCGCGATGCCGGTGTGACCGCGATCGCCCGGCGCGGTGAAAGTGACCTGTAAGACCAACAGATCAACTCACGCACCGCAGAGGCGCAGAGGACGCAGAGGAAGCGCAGAGTAAGACAAGAAAATTTACAGGATTTCTCTGCGGAACTCTGCGTCCTCTGCGCCTCTGCGGTGCGTGAGTTGATCTCTTGCAACGCCGCAGCTTCAGGCCCTCAAGCCGCCGGCGGCCGGGTGTCGATGAAGCTTTGCCGGGCCGCAAGTTTGGCGGCGAGCTTGGCGAGGTTCGGGTGCGGGCCGCGCCACTCGACCTGCGGGAAGCGGAACTCGATGTAGTCCAGCGCACAACCGACCGCGATGTCGGCCAGCGACAGGTGGATGCCCAGGCACCAGGGCTTGTCGGCCAGGCCGGTGCTGATGGCAGCGAGCGACGCGCTCACCTTGTGCAGCTGCCGATCGACCCAGGCCTGGGACCGCTGCTCGGCACTGCGGCCGGGCCAGGTCTGCTCCAGGCGGGCCAGGATCGCGGCGTCGAGGATGCCGTCGGCCAGCGCTTCCCAGGTGCGCACCTCGATGCGCTCGCGGCTGCTCTCGGGGATCAGCCGGCTCACCGGCGAGCGCGTGTCCAGGTACTCGACGATGACGCGCGAATCGAAGATCGCCTCGCCGCCCGGCAATACCAGACACGGCACCTTGCCGAGCGGGTTCGAGGTCATGATCTTGTCGTTGGCCCAGACGTCTTCGAGCTCGTGCTGGTAGTCGAGCTTCTTCTCGGCCATGACGATGCGGACCTTGCGCACATAGGGGCTGGTGAGTGAACCGATGAGTTTCATGAAGTAAGACCGTCCCTGTGGCGCAGCGCGCTGTTACGGCAAGTTTAGCGGCCGGGGCTGCGGCGCAGGCCTCAGCGGCGTAGCGTCCAGTCCACAGTTTGCGGCCGGCCGGGCAGGCTCAGTGCGGCTGTGGTGGCCGGGGTGCGGGCCACCACCTGCCCGCGCCGTACCACCACGAGGCGGGTGGCCCGCAAACGGATTGCCTCGACCGGGTCACGTGCCTGCAACAGCACGAAGTCGGCTGCCTTGCCGACTTCGAGCCCGTAGTCGCTCAGGCCCATCACCTTCGCGGCGTTCACGGTCACCGCGTCGAAGCAGGCCCGCATCTGCGCCGTCGATGTCATCTGCGCCACATGCAGCCCCATGTGGGCGACCTCCAGCATGTCGGCGCAGCCGAGCGAATACCAGGGGTCGAGCACGCAGTCGTGGCCGAACGCGACGTTCACGCCGGCCGCCATCAGCTCGGGCACGCGCGTCATGCCGCGGCGCTTCGGGTAGCTGTCGTGACGGCCCTGCAAGGTGATGTTGATGAGCGGGTTCGCGATCGCATGCACCTGCGCCTCGGCGATCAACGGCAGCAGCTTGCTGACGTAGTAGTTGTCCATCGAATGCATCGAAGTCAGGTGCGAACCGGTGACGCGCCCGTGCAGCCCGAGCCGTTGGGTGTGGAAGGCGAGCGTCTCGATGTGGCGTGACAGCGGGTCGTCGGTTTCGTCGCAATGCAGGTCGACGCGCAGGCCGCGCTCGGCCGCCAGCTCGCACAGGATGCGCACGCTTTCCGCGCCCGCAGCCATCGTGCGTTCGAAGTGCGGGATGCCGCCGACCACATCGACGCCCAGATCGAGCGCGCGCTTCAGGTTCGCGAGCGCACCGGGCGCGCGCAGCAGGCCGTCCTGCGGGAACGCGACGAGTTGCAGATCGAGCCAGGGCGCGACCACCGCCTTCACGTGCAGCAGCGCCTCGACGGCGAGCAGCCGCGCGTCGCACACATCCACATGGGTGCGGATCGCGAGCAGGCCCTTCGCCACCGCCCAGTCGCAATACTGCAAGGCGCGCTCGACCAGCGCGGCCTGTGTCAGCTGCGGCTTCAACTCGCCCCACAGCGCGATGCCTTCGAGCAGCGTGCCGCTCACATTCACACGCGGCAGGCCGTGGCTCAAGGTCGCGTCCATGTGGAAGTGGGCGTCGACGAACGGCGGGCTGAGCAACTGCCCATCGGCCTCGATCATCTCGGCGCCCGCGGGCACCGGCAGGTTCGCGCCGATGGCCGTGATGCGGCCCGCATCGGTCAGCACGTCGATGCTGCTGCGGCCGTCGGGAAGCGTGGCATTGCGAACGATGAGCATGGGGTCCCTCGGAGTTGGCCCAGAGAAAAGTCTCACCGCAGAGTAAAGGAGTTGACGGAGTTCACGCAGCGTAAAGACAAATTCTTCTTGCTCTGCGTGAACTCCGCAAACTCCGTTCCTCTGCGGTGAATGAATTGAATTGAATCGGGTTCACCGCTCACCCTTTCGATACGGCTTCATCAGCGCCTGCGGATACGCCGCGCGGCGCGCCACCAGAACCAGGGCGGCGATCGACAACAGGTAGGGCAGCATCAGGTACACCTGGTACGGCACGGCGACGCCGAACAGCGCCGTGCCCGACTGTTGCAGCCGCAGTTGCAGCGCATCGAACAGCGCGAACAGCAGCGCGCCGAGCAAGGCCTTGCCGGGCCGCCATGACGCGAACACGACCAGCGCGACGCAGACCCAGCCGCGGCCGTTCACCATGTTGAAGTAGAAGGCGTTGAAGGCGGCCAGCGTCAGGAAGGCGCCGGCCACGCCCATCAGCGCCGAGCCCGCCGCAATGGCGCCGATGCGCACCCGCGCCACGTCGATGCCCTGGCCTTCGGCGGCGGCCGGGTTCTCGCCGACCATGCGCACCGCCAGGCCGAGCGGCGTGCGGTTCAACACGTAGCCGAGCAGCGGCACGAGCAGCAGCGCGAGCAGGGTCAGCGGCGTCTGGGCGCTCAGGATCGGCACCGGCAGCCAGTCCATCGCTGCGAACGGCGTGATCGTCGGCGGGCTGCTCACGCTCGGAAAGCTGACCCGGTAGGCATAGCTCGCCAGGCTCGTCGCCAGCAGCGTGATGCCCAGCCCCGCGACATGCTGCGACAGCGCCAGGCTGACGCTCAGCCAGCCGTGCAGCAGCCCGAACCCCGCGCCGACCAACGCCGCCACCAACACGCCCAGCCACAGCCCGCCGCCTTGATAGACCGTGAGCCAGCCGGCGAAGGCGCCCGCCACCATGATGCCTTCGATGCCCAGGTTCAAGACCCCCGCGCGCTCGCACAACAAGACGCCCAGCGTGCCCAGGATCAGCGGCGTGGCGATGCGCAGCACCGCGACCCAGAACGGCACGCTGAGCAGCAGCTCGA
>JANXZA010000097.1 GCA_025355745.1 Rhizobacter sp.
TGATTGAGGCGGCCGAAACTGGACGCCCCGAAGGCATGTTTGCACCCGCTGAACATGGCATAGAACTGCTGCTCCTTTTTTTTGCAATGACGATCAACCGCAACCCTCACGCCGATGGCATGGTTTGCGATGGCCTGCAACCTTGCCGTGTGGGGCAAGGTTGACAACTCAATCGGTTGCCGAAGGTATGTTCGGCAATCCCACCCAAGTGCCAACTTTCACCGCAGGCCTGCACTTCGGTGCAACGGGTTAACCCTTGAAAGCGCTTGCCGCAGCGCCAAACCCCCTAACTGAGGGGGAAGCGGCCGCCCGACGCGACCCTCTTGACCGCCGCAACTTCGAGGCGGTCAGCGCTGCGCAGAGGTTTGATCTCGGGGCAAGCCGAGCGCCGTGCCGAACTTGGCTCGGTGCACGCTGAAAAACGTCTTCACGTTGCGCACATTCGCGTCTTGCGTGAAAAGGCGTTGCACCAGCGCGTGGTAGCCGGCCATGTCGGGCAATTGCAGCACCAGCATCAGGTCGGGGCCGGGCGAGACGCGGTGACATTGCTGCACCCCAGGCTCGGCCACGGCACGCGCCTCGAACGCCGCAACATGCTCGGCGCCCTGGCGATCCAGGCTGACTTCGGCGAACGCCGTCAGCCCCGGGCCAAGGTGCGCGGGCGAAAGAATCGCCACGCGGCGTTCGATCACGCCGGTATCGACCAGCCGCTTGACGCGGCGCAGGCAGGTGGCTGTGGAGGTGTGCACCGCCAGCGCCAGCGCCTGGTTGGTGAGGGATGCGTCGCACTGCAACTGCTCGAGAATCCGTAAATCAGTCGCATCCAAGTCGATCGACTTAACCATATATATAGCTTTCTTGAAATCTTATATTTTCAGAACCGAATGATGTCCGAATATTTCATTCAGAGAGAATTTATGCCGACATGAATCATGACAGCCTCTTTACGATCCGGATCTGTCAAGGGCTCTCAAGGAAATTCTCATGTGTGGCATCGTCGGCGCCGTCAGCACCCGCAACATCGTCCCGATCCTGATCGAGGGCCTGAAGCGCCTTGAATACCGGGGCTACGACTCCTGCGGCGTGGCCGTGCACCAGGGCGGCGAACTGCGCCGGGCTCGCAGCACGGCGCGCGTGGCCGAGCTGGAACTCGAAGTGGCGCGGGATGACGTGCGCAGCGGCATCGGCATCGCCCACACGCGCTGGGCCACGCATGGCGCTCCAGCCGTGCACAACGCGCACCCGCACTTCAGCCGCGGCCCCGGCGTGTCGGACGCCGACGTGGCGGTGGCCGGCGGCACGGCGCACTCGGGCCGCATTGCACTCGTGCACAACGGCATCATCGAGAACCACGACGAGCTGCGCGCCGAACTGATCGGCCGCGGCTACGTTTTCAACAGCCAGACCGACACCGAGGTCATCGCGCACCTCGTCGATCATCTGTACGACGGCGACCTGCTCGACGCCGTGCAGCGCACCACCATGCGGCTGCGCGGTGCCTATGCGATCGCCGTGTTCTGCCGCGACGAACCGCAGCGCGTGATCGGCGCCCGCGAAGGCTCACCGCTGGTGCTGGGCGTGGGCAGCGCAGCGCATGCGGGCGAGAACTTCCTGGCCTCTGATGCGATGGCGCTGGCCGGCGTCACCGACCAGATCGTCTACCTCGAAGAGGGCGATGTGGTCGACTTGCAGCTCGGCAAGCATTGGGTGACGCAGCGCACCGCGCAAGGCGACTTCAAGCCCGTGCAGCGCGAAGTGCGCACCGTGCACGCGCACAGCGGTGCGGCCGAACTCGGCCCGTACCGCCACTACATGCAAAAGGAAATCTTCGAGCAGCCGAAGGCCATTGCCGACACGCTCGACGCGGTGACCGGCATCACGCCCGAGCTGTTCGGCGACGGCGCCTGGAGCGTCTTCAAGGGCGTCGACTCGGTGCTGATCCTGGCCTGCGGCACGAGCTACTACAGCGGTTCGGTGGCGAAGTACTGGCTCGAGAGCATTGCGAAGATCCCGACCAGCGTCGAGGTGGCCAGCGAGTACCGCTACCGCGACAGCGTGCCAAACCCACGCACCCTCGTCGTCACCATCACGCAAAGCGGCGAGACGGCCGACACACTGGCCGCGTTGAAGCACGCCCGCTCCCTCGGCATGGCGCACACGCTGACGGTGTGCAACGTAGCCACCAGCGCGATGGTGCGCGAGTGCAGGTTCGCCTACATCACGCGCGCCGGGGTCGAGATCGGCGTGGCCTCGACGAAGGCCTTCAGCACCCAGCTCGTCGGGCTGTTCCTGCTCACCTTGTCGCTGGCGCAGGCGCGCGGCCATTTGTCGGACGCGCAGGAGGCCGCACACATGAAGGCGCTGCGCCATCTGCCGGTGGCGGTGCAGGCGGTGCTGGCGCTGGAGCCGCAGGTGATCGCCTGGTCGCAGGAATTCGCGCGCAAGGAAAACGCCCTCTTCCTCGGCCGCGGCCTGCACTACCCGATCGCCCTCGAAGGCGCGCTGAAGCTGAAGGAGATCAGCTACATCCACGCCGAGGCCTACCCGGCCGGCGAGCTGAAGCACGGCCCGCTGGCGCTGGTGACGGCCGAGATGCCGGTGGTGACGATCGCTCCGAACGATGCCTTGCTCGAAAAGCTGAAGAGCAATCTGCAAGAGGTGCGCGCCAGAGGGGGCGAGCTGTTCGTGTTCGCCGATGCCGACACGCGCATCGAAGGCGGCCCCGGCCTGCATGTGATCCGCATGCCCGAGCATTACGGTGCGTTGTCACCCATCCTGCACGTGGTGCCACTGCAGCTGCTGGCGTATCACACCGCCTGCGCCCGAGGCACGGATGTTGACAAGCCACGCAATCTTGCCAAGAGCGTGACCGTCGAATGACGGGTGCGCTCTTGCAGCGCGCTGTTTTGCGGATCAAAGTCCGTCGGTTTGGATCAAAGTCTGTCGACCCGTTTCGCAATGTGGCATCTGAAATTGTGATCGTATCCGACAGCCTGCAGCACTTTCTCCAGAGAAGCTTCCGATGGCACGATGAGCTGTCCGTCGGCGGAAAGTACGGGCTGGCCGTCCGGACTTACAGGCCTTAGGATAAAGAAGCCGTACCGTCGCTCAGGGTGAATTTGCAGTTGAGCCCTAAGCAGATCGACATCCTCCCACTCGTGGTACGCGCCCATCACCAGATTTCCCAAGTAGTGATCGGCAATCTCTGGGAAGATTAGGTCTGCCACGTGAATGTTGTCCTCGTGGACGAAGCATGCCTCCCGAACTTCGTCATACTCGTCGCGAAGCGATTCACATTCGTGATTTGGAAAGTCCAGAAGGATGGCCATCTTGGCGAGTTCAAGCGCCATGACGTCTGCAAGGTAGCCTCGCAAGTCCAGACGGATGACATGCGTGTAACCCGATTTGCCCCAACTCAAGGTCCGCTCGTTTGCGCATGCGCCGAGCCGTTCGCAGATCAGGGACGCATCGACAAAGTCCTCGACGAGATCTAGGAACGAATTGGTGTGTCCGACCGAGGACAGAGGTGGCCCCGCTTGTCCGAACACCGAATTGGCTTCGATAAGTGGAGCCCTGCGGGTCTGGCATCGGTGCAGAGTTGTCCACGGCGGCGGGCGTGCGGCGCTTGCGACGCAATGCAC